>NZ_JASGSR010000003.1:0-155297 GCF_040446015.1 Bradyrhizobium sp. INPA03-11B | reverse complement strand
AGCATTCGCCGCGCACCGAGACCTTGGTGACCTTGTAGCCGAAATCCTCGTCGGGCATCACGCGCATGGTGATGATCTTGGATTTCGACTGCGCGCGCGCCTTGACCCGCCACAGCCCTCCGTTGAACAGGCCCTTCTTGCGGTTGTTGCGCAGGCAGACCAGCTTGTCGCCGGCGACCGGCAGCGGATCCTCGATGTTCAGCCGCTGCCGTACCCGCATGTTGTAGGCGCGGCGGGTGTTGTTGCGGCCGACCAGCACCTGGTCGGCGCTCATCACGCGGTCCGGATCGAGCTCCTTGCGTGACACCACCTCGCTCTCGCCATGACGGCCGATCTCGAGCTCGCGGCCCTCGCGGATGTCCATCGACATCCGCACGATCGGATCGTCCTGCGCCTGGCGGTGCACCTCGGTCAGCATCGCGTCCGGCTCGGCGTCGGTGAAGAAGCCGCCGCCCTGTATCGGCGGCAATTGCGCGGGATCGCCGAGCACGAGCAGCGGGCAGTCGAACGACATCAGATCGCGGCCGAGCTCGGCGTCGACCATCGAGCATTCGTCGATCACGATCAGCTTGGCCTTCGAGGCCGGCGCGTCGTCCCAGAGCTCAAAGCTCGGCTGCTCGACGCCGGATTCCCGGGCGCGATAGATTAGGGAATGAATCGTGGAGGCGCTGTCGCAGCCCTTGTTGCGCATCACGAGCGCCGCCTTGCCCGTGAAGGCGGCGAACTTCACCTCGCCGTCGACACCCTCGGCGATGTGCTGGGCGAGCGTGGTCTTGCCGGTTCCGGCATAGCCGAACAGGCGGAACACCGGCGGCGTGCCGTTTTGGCCGGGCTTGGCTTTCAGCCAGTCGGCGACGGCTTTCAGCGCGGATTCCTGATGCGGCGTAAAGGTGGTCATGAGCTTTCGGAGGAAGGAGCGCGCGACCGATAGCGCCGCGACTCACACCAATACAAGCTAAACATTCATGCGTGCCAGGCAAGCCGCCTCCCGCTGCACGGAATTGGAGTTTCACCCCCGAGGCTGGACTTGGCCTTCCCCGCCACTAGACTGATCCAAAACAACAAGCGGTCGGGACCACGACAAGTGGTCGGGAACGCGACCTTGGGAGTGATGACGCCATGAAATTCGGCATCTTTTACGAGCTGCAACTGCCGCGCCCCTGGAACGACGGCGACGAGCTCAGGCTCTACCAGAATGCGCTGACACAATTGGAGACCGCCGACCGGCTGGCTTACGACTACGCCTGGGTGGTGGAGCATCATTTCCTCGAGGAATATTCGCACTCGCCGGCGCCGGAATCCTTCCTCGCCGCAGCCAGCCAGCGCACGAAAAATATCCGGCTCGGCCATGGCATCTTCCAGCTCACTACCAATCATCCCGCGCGCGTCGCGGAGCGGGTCGCGGTGCTCGATCTGCTCTCAAACGGCCGCTGCGAGTTCGGCATGGGCGAGAGCGCCTCGATCACCGAGCTGACGCCGTTCGGCCGCGACATGGAGACCAAGCGCGAGGTGTTCGAGGAGGCGGTCCAAGCGATCTTCCCGATGTTCACCAAAATCGGCACCGAGCATCGCGGCAAGTATTTCGACATCCCGTTGCGCAACGTGGTGCCGAAGCCGGTGCAGAAGCCGCATCCGCCGCTCTGGATGGCCTGCTCGCAGCTGCCCACGATCGAACGCGCCGGGCAGAACGGATTTGGCGCGCTCGGCTTCCAGTTCGTCAGCGCCGAAGCGGCGCATGCCTGGGTGCACGCCTATTACAACGCCATCACCAAGCGGCTGAAGAAGCTCGCCGACTACGAGATCAATCCCAACATGGCGCTGGTCTCGTTCTTCATGTGCGCGAAAACGGATGAGGAAGCACGCCGGCGCGCCGACGGCGCGACCTTCTTCCAGTTCGCGCTGCGCTATTACGGCCAGTCGCAGAATCGGCAGCGGCCGGCACCCGGCACCGTCAACATGTGGGATGAGTACAACAAGTGGAAGCGCGAGAATCCTGAGGCGCAGGAGGCCGCGCTGCGCGGCGGCCTGATCGGCTCACCGGAGACCTTGCGCAAGAAGCTGCGCCGCTTCCGTGCCTCGCATATCGACCAGGTGATCCTGCTCAACCAGGCCGGCAAGAACACGCATGAGCATATCTGCGAGTCGCTCGAGCTGTTCGGCAAGGAAGTGATGCCGGAGTTCCAGCACGATCCCGAGCACGATGCCTGGAAGCAGGGCGTGCTCGATGGCTCGATCCAGCTCGAGGAGATCGACACCCAGGCGTACTCGGACCGCTACGGTAAACTCGCGGTCAATGTCGGATCGAAAGCCGCCGCTGCTGGCTGATCGATTGTTGTGCAGCGACCTCGCGTTTCCGTGAGGAAAATAATTCGCTACACGCGATCTGCGCTTTAAAAGAAACCGCACGCGCGATGCCTGCACCGAAGTGCAGGCATCGCTATTTTTGTGCGGTGCTCGACAGCTTCATTCGCGCGCTCCATCATCCTGGCATCGCATGATCATGCGGCGCGCGTGCGCGCTTGATCGTCAGGAGAGTCTTGGAATGAAGCGTCGTGAGTTCCTTCAACTGTCGCTGGTCATAGCTGCCGCGGCTGCGCTGTCGCGCGGTGTGCACGCACAGGCCGACGCGAAGGAAATTCGTATCGGCTACCAGAAGAACGGCGTGCTGGTCATCACGCGCCAGCGCGAGGCCTTGGAAAAACATTTCAAGCCGCAGGGCGTCAGTGTGAAATGGGTCGAGTTCTCCTCGGGCCCGCCGATGATGGAAGCGATGAATGTCGGCAGCGTCGACTACGGCGCGGTCGGCGATTCACCGCCGATCTTTGCGCAGGCCGCGGGCGCGGCGATCGTCTATGCCGCGGCGCAGCCGATCATCAACGGGTCAGGCATCCTGGTGCCGCAGAATTCGGCAATCAAAGACATCGCCGACCTCAAGGGCAAGCGCGTCGGCTTCACCAAGGGATCCAGCGCGCATAACGTCGTGATCCAGACGCTGGAGAAGGCCGGGCTGACCTATGACGACATCACCCCGGTCTATCTGACGCCGCCGGACGCCGGTCCGGCCTTCGCCAATGGCGGCATCGACGCCTGGGCGATCTGGGATCCGTATTTCGCGATCGCCGAGACCAGGCAGAACGGTCGCATTCTGGTGAAGACCCGCGACATCACCAAGACCAATTCGTTCTACATCGCCAACCGCGACTTCGCGAACCGGCACGGCGTACTGTTGCAGCAGATCGTCGATGTCACGACGTCGAGCGCGAAATGGGCAGAGGCGCATCCCGACGAGGTCGCGAAATCGCTGGCTGCCGTCACCGGCGTGCCGCTCGATATCCAGACCATCGCGGCGAAGCGGGCGGGCTTCTCGGTCGGCCCCATCACTGATGACATCATCGCGACCCAGCAGGGTGTCGCCGACCGCTTCTTCAAGCTCGGCCTGATTCCGAAGCAGATCGCGATCCGCGACATCGTCTGGCGCAATCCCCAGACCTGATCGGCGCGCGTTTGGTTATTTCAATGCAGAGGATATTCCCATGACGCGTTTCTTCCGGCGCTGGATTGCCCGCGCGGTACTGTCGGTCAGCATTGTGGCTGCGACCGTCAGCGCCTCCTACGGTCAGGAGAAGGTGGTCCGCATCGGCTATCAGAAATACGGCAAGCTGGTGCTGCTCAAGAGCAAGGGCTCGCTCGAGGAGAAGCTGAATTTGGTCGGCACCAAGGTGGTGTGGACCGAGTTTCCGTCCGGGCCGCCGCTGCTCGAAGCGCTCAATGTCGGCGCGATCGACTTCGGCAACACCGGCGAGGCGCCGCCGATCTTCGCGCAGGCCGCCGGCGCGCCGATCCAGTATGTCGCCTATGAGCCACCGGCGCCGAAAGGCGAGGCGATCCTGGTGCCGAAGGACAGCCCGATCAAATCGGTCGCCGATCTCAAGGGCAAGAAGATCGCGCTGAACAAGGGCTCAAATGTCCACTATCTGCTGGTGAAGGCGCTGGAGAAAGCCGGCGTCAAATATTCCGAGATCGAGCCGGTGTTCCTGGCGCCGGCCGATGCGCGCGCGGCGTTCGAGCGTGGTGCGGTCGATGCCTGGGTGATCTGGGATCCGTTCCAGGCCGCGGCCGAGGCTGCGACCGGCGCGCGCACCATCGCCGACGGCACCGGCGTCGTCGCGAATTATCAGTTCTACTTCTCTTCGAAGAAGTTCTTGCAGGCCGATCCGAAGATCGTCGAGCTCGTGCTGGCGCAGCTCAGCGAAGTCGATGACTGGGCCAAGGGCGATATCCACGCCGTTGCCGAGCAACTGGCGCCGAGCATCGGCCTGTCGGTGCCTGTCGTGGAGGTCGCTTTGAAGCGGCAGGCCTACGGCATCAAGCCGGTCACCGACGCCGTGATCGCGGACCAGCAGCAGGTCGCCGACACGTTCTTCGCGCTCGGCCTGATCCCGAAACAAATCAAGATTTCCGACGTCGCATGGAGGCCGGGCACGTGAGCACCCCAACCAACGCCAACATCCTCTGGTTCCTGCCGACCCACGGCGACAGCCGTTATCTCGGCACGTCGATCGGCGGCCGCGAGGTGAACTTCAACTATCTGCGCCAGATCGCGCAGGCCGCCGACCAGCTCGGATACTACGGCGTGTTGCTGCCGACCGGGCGAAGCTGCGAGGATTCCTGGGTGGTGGCCTCGGCCGTCGCGCCCTGGACCGAGCGGCTGCGCTATCTCGTTGCGGTCAGGCCTGGCCTGCAGTCGCCGAGCGTCGCCGCGCGCATGACCGCGACCTTGGACCGGCTGTCGAACGGGCGTCTGTTGATCAACGTCGTCACCGGCGGCGATCCGATCGAGAACAAGGGCGACGGCATCTTCCTCGATCACGACGAGCGCTACGCGGTGACGCGTGAATTCCTCAACGTCTACAGCGATCTGCTCGCCGGCAAGACTGTCAATGTCGAAGGCAAGCACATCCGGATCGAGGATGGCCGCCTGCTGTTCAATCCGGTGCAATCGCCGCGCCCGCCGCTGTATTTCGGCGGCTCGTCAGACGCCGGCATCGACGTCGCGGTCGATACCGTCGACAAGTACCTCACCTGGGGCGAGCCGCCGGCACAGGTCGCCGAGAAGATCGCCAGAGTGAAGGCGGTTGCCGCGCAACGCGGCCGCAAGCTGTCGTTCGGCATCCGTCTGCATGTGATCGTGCGCGAGACCAATGCAGAGGCGTGGCGCGCCGCCGACGAGCTGATCCAGCACGTCACCGACGACACCATCGCTGCCGCGCAAAAGATATTTTCACGGATGGACTCGGTCGGCCAGCAGCGCATGGCGCAGCTGCATGGCGGGCGACGCGATCAGCTCGAGATCAGCCCGAACCTGTGGGCCGGCGTCGGCCTGGTGCGCGGCGGCGCCGGCACCGCGCTGGTCGGCGATCCCCAAACCGTTGCGGCGCGGATCAAGGAGTATCAGGACGTCGGCGTCGATACCTTCATCATGTCGGGTTACCCGCATCTCGAGGAAGCCTATCGCTTCGCCGAGCTGGTCTTCCCGCTGCTGTCGCTGGCGCAGCCGGGCAATGTGAGGCCGATCCGCGTCAACACCGGGCCGTTCGGCGAGACCATCGGCAATGACTACCGTCCGCAAAAGCAGGCATCGCAATCATGAGCTTGATCGACAGTTTACCGCGCGTCGGCGCACCGAAGCTTCCGAAGGTCGACGGCCTGATCCCGTGGGTCGTGCCGCTCGCGATCGTGCTGGTCTGGCAGCTTGCCTGCGTCACCGGTTTTGTCCCCTCGCGCGTGCTGCCGGCGCCGACCGATGTCGCGCTGGCGGGATGGAAGCTGCTACTGTCTGGTGAATTGGTCCGCAACATCTGGGTCAGCTTCTGGCGCGCCTCGATCGGCTTTGTGATCGGCGGCGGCATCGGCTTCGCCTTCGGCCTCGCCAACGGGTTGTCGCAGCTGTCGGCGAAACTTACCGACACCACGCTGCAAATGGTGCGCAACATCCCGCATCTGGCGCTGATCCCGCTGGTCATCCTGTGGTTCGGCATCGACGAGTCGGCAAAACTGTTCCTGGTCGCGCTCGGCGTGTTCTTCCCGATCTATCTCAACACGCTGCACGGCATCCGCACCGTCGATCCGCAGTTGATCGAGATGGGCCGCATCTACGGCATGACCGACGGCGAGCTGTTCCGCCGGGTGATCTTCCCGGGCGCGCTGCCGTCGATTTTCGTCGGCCTGCGCTTTGCGCTCGGCATCATGTGGCTGACCTTGATCGTCGCCGAGACCATCGCGGCCTCGTCGGGCCTCGGCTACATGGCGATGCAGGCGCGTGAGTTCATGCTGATCGACGTCGTCGTGCTCTCGATCCTGATCTACGCCTTGCTCGGCAAGCTCGCCGACAGCGCCTCGCGGGCGCTGGAGCGGCTCACCCTGTCGTGGCACCCCGCCTTCCAGAAGAAGTGAGAGTGAGAATGCAAGAAGCGCTTCGTTTCCAGCCCGTCGACGCCGAGCCGGTCGACCACGCCGACATCGTCGTGAAGTCGCGGCACCTGCGGCGGGTGACCGATAATGCGGCCCGCGGCCTGTCGCTGACCATCCGCGGCTTGCGCAAGGCGTTCGGCGACAATGAGGTGCTGCGCGGCATCGACCTGCACATCCCCTCGGGCCAATTCGTTGCGATCGTCGGCCGCAGCGGTTGCGGCAAGAGCACGCTGCTGCGCCTGATCGCGGGCCTCGACGCGCCGACCGCGGGCAGCATTGCCTTCGGCGAGGAGCCGCGGGCGCAGGACGTCCGCGTCATGTTCCAGGAGCCACGCCTGCTGCCCTGGGCGCGGGTGCTGTCCAATGTCGAGGTGGGTCTGGGGCGTGAGCGCTCCTCGGTCGATGCGCAGGCGCGTGCCGAGCGCGCGCTGGTCGAGGTCGGCCTCGGCGACAAGCGCACCCAGTGGCCGTCGGTGCTCTCGGGCGGCCAGAAGCAGCGCGTCGCGCTGGCGCGGGCGCTGGTCAGCCAGCCCCGTGTGCTGGCGTTCGACGAACCGCTCGGCGCGCTCGACGCGCTGACGCGAATCTCGATGCAGCAATTGCTGGAGCGGGTCTGGCGCGACCAGGGCTTCACCGCGATCCTGGTGACGCATGACGTCGCCGAGGCGGTTGCGCTCGCGGACCGCATGCTGGTCATCGAGGATGGCCGGATCGCGGAGGATGTCACGATTGATCTGCCGCGGCCGCGCCGGCGCGGCTCGGCCGAGCTCGCCGCGCTGGAAGGCGAGATCCTGAAGCATCTGCTCGAAGGCAGCGAAGACACTCTGTGAGGTCGCCATGAACACCGTCGTCCGCAATGTTTCGATCGAGCCCGCGGTCACCGCCGCCGACTTCCGCGGCGCGATGCGCCACCTCACCGGCGGTGTCAGCGTCATCACGGCCGGGCGCGGCAAAGACATCTCGGGGATGACGGTGACCTCGGTGTCGTCGCTGTCGGTCGAGCCGCCGTCGCTGATCGTCAGCATCAATCGCGCCGCCTCGTCGTATCAGCTGATCGCGCGCCATGGCGTGTTCGGCGTCAACATCCTGACCGCGGATCAGCTCGACATCGCCGAGCGCTTCACCGGCAAGGGCGGCCTGAAAGGCGCGGAGCGGTTCTCCGGCGCCGAGTGGACCACGCGCGCCTCAGGTGTCCCGCTGCTGGTCGGCGCGCTCGCCGCCGTCGACTGCGAGGTCGAGGAGATCATCGAGCGGCACTCGCACGCGATCGTCATCGGCCGCGTGCTCGACGTGATCGCATCGCAACGCAACGCCGCGCTGGCTTATTGGCACGGCGAATACGTCGCGATCGACCATGACGAAGACGCCGCGCGGCTGGCCGAGGTCAGCCTGCCGTCGCGTCACGTCCATGCTCCGGGCGTGCTTAAAGCGCGATGAGATTGAATCGTCATCGCGCTTGAGATTCTTGCTCCAGCAGGATCCGGAGAACCGCTTCGCACTTTTCCGGGTCATGCTTTAGCGCAGCGTTGCCGGTCCTGATCGGCCTTCAGTAGACTGCGCTCAGGGACGCCGGGCTGTCGATGATCACATTGCTGCCGCGAACGCCAGCCCATACGGCCTGGATGGTCTGAGCCGTATTGCTCAGCGGAATGCCGACGACCAGCGTGGTCGGGACGCGGCCGAAGCTCGACGGGGTCCCTTCATTGTAGGTAAAGCTCGCGACGACCGGCGAGGCTGTGCCATTGACGGTGACGCCGAACACGCCGCCTGGAATATCGTTGCCCATGGCATAGGGATTGGGAACGTTGAGGGTGATGATCGCGGTGGTGCCGACGCCCTCCGGGATCGTCAGGCTGAGGCCTTGCATCGGCGTGAGAGTTGCGGAGTTGGTGGACAGGGTGCCGGCGGTCTGCACGTAAAGGGCCATATCACTCTCCAGTTGTCGAAATATAAAAGCGCAATAGGAGATTGAATACGGCAACTGGCTGCAAGATTCAAGGGATCAACGGCAAGGCAGCCGGCGCGGCATGTTGGCCGTGGCGCTTTCCCGGCAAGCGCACTAAAAGCCGCGGATGTTTCGGAGACGTGACGGTTCGATGAAGCGCCTGGGAGCCTGGCTGTTCTATTTCGTCGGCGCAATCGCCGTCGCCTATCTGGCGCTCTATGCGTATGCGGCGTTCACCGGCCGCGAGATCACGCCGGGCGATCCGATTCGGATCTTTCGCAAGCCCGACGCGCCCAGCTATTCGTGAGGCGGGGCAGGCGGCGGGATTGCTCCGCCGCCTCTCTTTTTCTTAACCGGCGTTCGCCATGCGCTGATAGTCGGGCGCGCCATTGCCGGCCGGGGTGATGGGAATGCCGCCGTCGGCATATTCGTTCAGCTTGTTGCGCAGCGTGCGGATCGAGATGCCGAGGATGTTGGCCGCATGGGTGCGGTTGCCGAGGCAGTGCTTCAGCGTTTCCAGGATCAGGTCGCGTTCGACGTCGGCGACGGTGCGGCCGACCAGCGCGCGGGTGACCTGCTCGGCGGCGAGCGTCGCGTGCGCCACCGCGGGCGCGGTCTTGGCAAGGTCGAGGCGGTCGCCATCAGGGGTCAGGATCGCGTCGGGACCGATCTCGTCGCCCTGCGCCATCAGGACCGAGCGATGGATGGTGTTCTCGAGCTCGCGGACGTTGCCCTGCCAGCGGTTCGCGGTCAGGACGCGGCGGGCCTCGGTCGAGATCGGGCGGACGGGAAGGCCGTTGGCCTCGGCGTATTTCCTGGCGAAATGCTGCGCCAGTTCGAGGATGTCGGCCGGACGATCACGCAGCGGCGGGATCTTCAGGTTGACGACGTTGAGGCGGAACAGCAGGTCCTCGCGGAAGGTGCCTTCGCGCACCGCCTCCGACAGATTGCGGTTCGAGGTCGCAATGATGCGGATGTCGACGGGCACGGGCTTGGTGCCGCCGACGCGATCGATCACGCGCTCCTGGATCGCGCGCAAGAGTTTCGATTGAAGGCGGACGTCCATTTCGGAGATTTCGTCGAGCAGCAGCGTGCCGCCGGTCGCTTCCTCGAACTTGCCGATGCGGCGGGCCACCGCGCCGGTGAAGGCGCCTTTCTCATGGCCGAACAGTTCGGATTCCAAGAGGTGCTCGGGGATCGCCGCGCAGTTGATCGAGATGAACGGCCGCTTGGCGCGGGCCGAGCGGGAGTGGACATAGCGCGCCAGCACCTCCTTGCCGGTGCCGGACTCGCCGGTGATCATGACGGACGCGTCGGAGCCGGCGATCTGCTGCGCCAGCTTGATCACCCGGCCCATCGCCTCGTCGCGATAGATCAGGTCGCGCGCATCATTGGCGACCGCGGCGAGCACGGCTGCGATCAGCTCGGGGTCGGGCGGCAGCGGGATGTATTCCTTGGCGCCGGCGTGGATCGCGGCGACCGCGGCGCGGGCATCGTTGGAGATGCCGCAGGCGACGATCGGCACGTGGATGTGCTCGGCCTCGAGCCGCATCACGAGGTCGCGGATGTCGAGGCCGACATCGACCAGCAGGAGGTCGGCGCCCTTGCCGCCGCGCAGCACGTTCATCGCCTGCTCGGCAGCTTCGGCGTGGGTCACCGAAGCGCCGTTGTCCATCGCGATCTTGGTCGCGGTCGTGAGCTGGCCCTTCAGGGTGCCAACGATGAGAAGCCGCATGATGATCTCCTGTTCGTCTGGTCGCGCAGGTTTCGCGCGCTACCGTTGCATTCGTTTAAGAGCGTTCTGCCTTGATGATTTCGGTCATGGTCACGCCGAGCTTGTCTTCCACCAGCACCACTTCGCCACGCGCCACCAGGCGGTTGTTGACGTAGATGTCGATCGCCTCGCCGACCCGGCGGTCGAGTTCGAGCACGGTGCCCGGTCCGAGCTTCAGGAGGTCGCCGACGTCCATCTTGGAGCGGCCGAGCACCGCCGAGACCTGCACCGGCACGTCGAACACGGCCTCGAGGTCGGCCGCGATGCGCGCGGCATTTTCGTCCTCGTTGTAGCCGATGTCGTCGATCCCGGGCGCGTCGGCGGCGTTAAGATCGGGAAGCGGGACTTGGGTGTCGGTGTCGCTCATGGTTCAGCCCTCAATCGCCTTCAGCCTGCCTCGCCGCGGGACGCCAGATAGCGCCCGACGAGTTCGTTGATCTTGCCTTCGATCGCGGCGCGCTCCAGCACGACGCCGCCATCGGCCCATTCGATCCGGCAGTCGCCGGTCGCAATGGTCGGCTCGGCCAGGATCACCAATCGGCCCTGGAAGCCGGAATGCGCCGCCATCTGCTCGATGTTGTGATGCGCCGCCTCGTAGAGCGCGTCGTTGATCCGGACCACGAGATGCGGCGTTGCCACCAGATGCGAGAAGCAGTCGGAGACCAGCGCGGTGATCTCGCCGAGCGGCTCGCGCGCGATCAGTTCGGCGCAGAGCTTGCGGGCGACCGCGACCGCAACATCGACGGCTTCGGTCTCCATCCGCGTCTCGATGCCGGCAAAGCGCGCCGCGATGCCCTTGATCGCGGTGCCGATTTCCTCCAGCGCCTGCGCCATGCGACGGTCGCTCTCGACCTTGGCCTCGCGCAGCGCGGCTTCATAGCCGGCGCGATAGGCACGCGCTTCGGCGTCGGCGACCTTCTGGGCGACCTCGGCGGGCGTCGGCGCGCGCTCGCGCGAGCGGTCCGGGGCCGAGAAGTCGGTGTCGAACAGGAATTTTGCGGGTGCGGCCATCAATACACCAGCTCGTCGTCGGCGCGGTTCTTGGTCAGGGTGATCTCGCCGCGGGCGGCGAGGTCCTTGGCGAGGTTGACGAGCAGCGCCTGCGCCTCGTCGACGTCGCGCAACCGCACCGGGCCCATCGCGGCCATGTCGTCCATCAGCATCTTGCCGGCGCGCGAGGACATATTGCCGAGGAAGAAGCTGCGCACCTCCTCGTTGGCGCTCTTCAGCGCGACGCCGAGCTTGTCCTTGTCGATGTTGCGCATCAGCGTCTGGGCCGAGGCGGAATCGAGCTTGATCAGATCGTCGAAGGTGAACATCAGCGCCTTGATACGCTCGGCGGATTCGCGGTTCTCTTCTTCCAGCGATGTGATGAAGCGGGTCTCGGTCTGGCGGTCGAAATTGTTGAAGATCTCGGCCATCACCTCATGGGCGTCGCGGCGGCGGGTCTGCGACAGGTTCGACATGAACTCGGTGCGCAGCGTCTGCTCGACGCGCTCGATGACTTCCTTCTGCACCGCCTCCATGCGCAGCATGCGGCCGACCACGTCGAGCGCGATGTCCTCGGGCAGGATCGCGAGCACGCGCGCGGCGTGCTCCGGCTTCAGCTTCGACAGCACCACGGCGATGGTCTGCGGGTACTCGTTCTTGAGGTAGTTGGCGAGCACCTCTTCCTGCACGTTGGAGAGCTTCTCCCACATGTTGCGGCCGGCCGGACCGCGGATCTCGTCCATGATGCCGGTGACGCGCTCGGCCGGCAGATATTGCTGCAGCAGCCGTTCGGTGGCGTCGAAATTGCCCATCAGCGCGCCCGAGGCCGACATCCGCGAGACGAATTCCAGCATCAAATCCTCGACCACGTCGGCCTCGACGGTGCCGAGCGTCGACATGTGCACCGACAGCTCGCGAACCTCCTCATCGTCGAGCATCGACCAGATCTTGCCGCCATATTGCTCGCCGAGCGCGAGCATCAGGATCGCGGCGCGCTTGGGGCCGGGCAGCGGCTTGCCCTTGGGCCGGGCGCTCTGCCGGTTCGCCAGCGTCGAGAGGACGGTGGCGATGTCGTTGGCGTTGGTGGTCTGGGGTACGGCGGCCATGTCAGTTCTCTACCGGCTCGCTCAGCCATTGACGGACGATGGAGACGGTCTCGTTCGGATTGCGCTCGGCGAGTTCGCCGACCCGATGCACGGCCTGGGCGTGGACCTGGCCCTGGATCTGGGCGACGTCGATCAATTGCGCCGCGCCGCTGCCGGCCGGAATCAGCGCCTGGCCGGTTGCCCCAGCGCTCTCGGCATGGGCTTCGGCCAGCGCCGGCACGCCGCCACCTGCCAGCGCCGGGATGACGTCGGCCGCGACGATGCGCTTGACCAGCGGGCGGACCACCATGAACAGCACGACCAGGCCGAGCATCATCATGACGCCGAGCTCGATGACGTACATCACGTCATCCTTGGTGAATTGGAGCATGCCGAGCAGGCCGGTCGGCTCGGTGATCGGCTGCGAGGCAGGCGGCTCGGCGAAGCGCAGGTTGACGACCTCGACCTGGTCGCCGCGCTTCTGGTCGAAGCCGATCGCGGAACGGACCAGGGCGGCGATGCGGTCGAGTTGCTCCTTGGAGCGGTCCTGGTAGACCATCTCGCCTTTTTCGTTCTTGGAGTAGGCGCCGTCGACCAGCACCGCGACCGAGATGCGGTTGACGCGGCCGGCCTCGGTCACCTCGGTCTTGGTGGTGCGGGAAATCTCGTAATTGTTGGTTTCCTCGCTCTTCTTGCTCTGGTCGCGGGCGCGGGCGGCGTTGTCCTGATTCTGGCTGCCCGGCAGCTCGTTGGCGACTGTGACCTGGCCGGAATTGTCGGCGGTGAGGCTCGATTCCTCGCGGGTCTGGGTCGAGCGCAGCACGCGGCCCTCGGGGTCGAACTTGTCCGAGGTCTGGGTGATCTTGTTGTAGTCGAAGTCGGCGGAGAGCTGGACGCGGGCGCGGCCGGCGCCGACCACCGAGGAGACGATGTCCTCGACCTGCTTGCGCATCCGCTTCTCGAAGGCGGCGCGGCGCTCGTCGCCGACAGCGGCATCGGCGTCGGATTGGGCGCCATCGGCGAGCAGCTGGCCGGCCTCGTCGACGATCGAGACCCGCTGCGGCTTCAGCCCGTTGACGGCGGAGGCGACCACATGGCGGATCGCCCGGATCTGCTGCGGCTCCAGCGACCCGCGGACCCGCAACACGATCGAGGCCGACGGCTCCGGGGTCTCGCGCGAGAACAGCGGCTTTTCCGGCAGCACGAGGTGGACGCGCGCGGCCTGGACGCGGTCGATGGCGCGGATGGTGCGGGCGAGCTCGCCCTCCAGCGCCCGCAAATGATTGATGTTCTGGACGAAGCTCGTGGTGCCCAGCGCGTCCGACTTGTCGAAGATCTCGTAGCCGACGCCGCCGCCCTTGGGCATGCCGCCCTCGGCGAGCTTCATTCGGAGCCGCGTCACCTTGTCCTTCGGCACCATGATCGCCGCGCCGTCATTGCGCAGCTCGAACGGGATCGCCTGGCGCTCCAGCTCCTTGATAATGGCTGAGGAATCCTCGGTCGACAGGTCGGTGAAGAGGGTGGTCATCTGCGGCGTGGTGACACGCATGATGACGAAGGCGAAGAAGCCGATCAGGGCCGCGGTGACCGCAACCATGGCCGCGAGGCGGGCCGCACCAAGACCTCTCAGGAAAGCAACCAGACTTTGCACCAACGGCCCCCAGGGATTCGGCCCACGCGGGTCCGACTGGGCAAATATTGCCTAGGGTATGGTTTCCATATGGTTAACGAAGGTTAAGGACCGCGGCAAAATCGCGGACATGAAAAAAACCGGCTTCGCAGGGCAAAGCCGGTTTTCGTCAAATGCCACTTGTATTGACGGGATTTACTGCCGGTACTGCTGGATCCGGGTGGTGCGCAGTCCGGCCAGACCATGCTGGTCGATCGAGAACTGCCAGGAAAGGAATTCATCGACGGTCAATGTGTAGCGGCTGCAGGCCTCCTCGAGGGAGAGCAGGCCGCCGCGAACCGCAGCGACGACTTCGGCCTTGCGGCGGATGACCCACCGTTTGGTACCGGGGGCCGGCAAATCCGCAATCGTTAACGGGCTGCCGTCAGGCCCGATGACGTATTTCACCCTCGGGCGATGGGGTTCTGTCATGGCGTACTCACAAACTCTCAACCACTGAACTCGCAAGGGATAAGCTACGCCTCCCGGTTTAAAATTTGCCTAAGCCCAAGCGTTCAATACGAATCTCGTTGGAACGGCCGGGAACAAGGCGCCGGCTTGTGCCCTCCAGCGCACCCAGCTTGCAGCGGAGCAAGCGGTACCCCTCTCCCTAACCCTCCCCCGCAAGGGGGGAGGGAACCGGCCCGCCGGTGCGTCCCGCACGTCTCTTATGTATAATGACTAGAGTGAGGTGAGCACACTAGTCGGGCTCCCTCCCCCCTTGTGGGGGAGGGTGGGGAGAGGGGTAAGCCCCGGGCGAGATGATCAATTCGAGGCCTTGCTCCTGCAATCTCGGCTGCACGCCACGGTGCGCCTCGAGCGTGGTGTCCGCATTCAGTTCACCGATCCTTGATCGTCACATCGGCGCCGCGCGTAACCACGCGCGGTTGCGTGCGTAGGAGAGGTTGTCCGCTCGCCGCAGGTGGGCGCGCTTCGCCAATCCTTCCATCCGAGCCCTTATCATGATGATGAACAGACGCACTTTCTCGACCGCCCTGCTTGCCGGTGCGGCAGCTTCACTGGTGTCCTCGCGCGGCATGGCCACAACCACGCCGCCGGTAAGGGCGCGCAACGTCGTGCTGGTGCACGGCCTGTTCGCCGACGGCTCCTGCTGGTCCGAGGTCATTCCGCGATTGCAGACCGCGGGGCTCAATGTGACATCGGTGCAAAATCCGTTGACCACGTTGCCGGAAGCGGTCGCCTCGGCGCAGCGCGTGCTCGATCGCCAGGATGGCCCGACCGTTCTGGTCGGCCATTCCTTCTCCGGCATGATCGTCACCGAGGCCGGCGTGCATCCGAATGTTTCGGCGCTGGTCTATGTCGCCGCGCGCGCACCCGATGCGGACGAGGACTACACCGCATTGGCAAAAACCTATCCGACGCCGCCGGCAAGCGCCGGCATCGTGTTCGACGGCGACGAGGGCCGGCTGAGCGAAGCCGCGTTCCTGCGCGATTTCGCCGGCGACCTGCCGGAGGCAAAGGCGAAGGTGCTCTATGCCGTGCAGCAGCCGTTCCACAAGCAACTGCTCGCGGGCAAGACCAGCCATGCCGCCTGGCGCAGCAAGCCGAGCTATTACGCCGTCTCCACCGAGGACCGCACCATCAATCCCGATCTCGAACGCTTCATGGCAAAGCGGATGGGCGCCACCACGATCGAGCTGAAGGCCAGCCATCTGGCGCTGATCTCGCAGCCCGATCCGATCGCGCGGCTGATCCTCGACGCCGCAGGACGGCCGGAGTGAGTGTTGGCAGCGGACCCCGCTTCACCTCGCCCCGCGTGCGGGGAGAGGTCGGAACGCATCGTCAGATGCGTTCCGGGTGAGGGGGAGTCCCCGCGATCGAAATTGTCACCGTATGTGCGGCGACAGCCCCCACCCCAACCCTCTCCCCGTAAGGACGGGGAGAGGGAGTAGAGCGCCATCGCCGATCTCAGCGCGCTTACAGAATGTGCGCGCCGTGACTGTTGAGGATGCCGTGATCGCCAGTGATCGGGATCAGATCATGGACCGCAGTATCGACATCGACAGGCGCGCTCGCCGTATTGCCTGAGGCGATGTTGCCGGCCAGCGCATGGCTGAGGTTGAGG
The DNA here is from genome assembly GCF_040446015.1 of Bradyrhizobium sp. INPA03-11B. Classification (NCBI taxonomy): domain Bacteria; kingdom Pseudomonadati; phylum Pseudomonadota; class Alphaproteobacteria; order Hyphomicrobiales; family Nitrobacteraceae; genus Bradyrhizobium; species Bradyrhizobium sp. INPA03-11B. The sequence continues at coordinate 139,277 of NZ_JASGSR010000003.1, read as the reverse complement.
CCGCCGAGCAGGTTGCCGACCAGCCCATCCGTTCCGGTGCCGCCGAGCGATGGAATGCCGAGCGGGCTATTGCTGCCGGTCAGTGCGCCGAGATCGAGTAGGTGCGGTCCGTTCGGCCCGACATCGACGGCATTGACCTCGACGGTATGATGATCGCCCGAGGTCGGCGCAGCCAGGATATCGATCGGTGTCCCGTTCGCCTGCGTCGGACCGACGTCGACCGTAACAAGATGGCCGCTGTTCGGGTTGCTGAGGCTGCCGACGATGCCGCCCAGCAGTCCGCCATCGCCGGCATTGTTGCCGCCATTCGCGGTCACCAGCGGCAGGCTTTGCAGGTCGTGGCCGAGATCGTGGATCAGATTGTCGACCGGATTGGTCGGGTCGTCCTTTCCATTGACCACACCGGTGAGCAGAGCGGCCGGCACGGCGTCGACCGCATGCGCGGTGTCGGTGAGATCGGCGCCGAGATGCGTCACGGCGTCGGACGTGTGACCTGCCAGGACTTCGCCTGATGTGTTGAGCACGTCGGTCAGGAGATTGGAGTGCCCGTCGGCCGCAGGCGCTGTGCCGAGCTGGCCCAGGCCGACGGTGCCGGCGAGATTGGTGACGGCGTGAACCGCATTGACCAGTCCGGCCTCATGCCCGATCGTGGTGAGCAGACCGCTCGCGTCGGACGCCGCGCCGTTGACCGCGTTCAGCACGGGTTGCAGCAGTCCGTTCTGTCCGGCGAGCGCGAGGCCGCTGTTCTGGCCGAGACCGGCCGGGATAGCGCCGATCGCATTCACGGTAGCGGAGAGATCGGTGCCGAGATTGGACACGGCGTCGGACGTGTGACCTGCCAGGACTTCGCCTGGCGCGTTGAGCACGTCGGTCAGGAGATTGGAGTGCCCGTCGGCAGCCGGCGCGGCGCCGAGCTGCCCGAGCCCGACCGTGCCGGCGAGGCTGGTGACGTCGTGGACCGTGCTGTCCAGTCCGGCCTGCTGCCCGATCGAGGTGAGAAGACCGCCGGCGTTGGCCGTGGCCGCATTGACCGGATTCAGCACAGGCTGGAGTAACCCGTCCTGTCCGGCGAGCACGAGGCCGTTGCCGAGGCCTGGCGATCCACCGCTTCCGGAGCCTCCGCCGGTGGACGTACCTCCACCCGAAGCGGTGCCGCCGCCCGAGCTACCGCCTCCCGTAGTGCCACCACCCACGCCACCAGCGGAGCTGCCGCCGCCGGAGCTGCCCGTGCCGCTATCCGACGCGCCGGAACCCGATGATCCCGTCATGCCGCCCGACGAAGAGCCGCCGCTTCCGGCATCCGCGCCGCCACCACCCGCCGATTGTCCTGATGATCCGGAGCTGCTTGATCCAGAATCGCCTCCGGGAGCAGTGCCCTGTCCCATGGCCTGATACTGATCAGCATACGCATTCGGGTCGCTCATGTGGTTTGCCTCCGTGTTGCGTCTAACCGGAGCAAAAACCGAAGCTTGAGCGGAATGGTTGCGTCGCGAATGCGTGCGCGCCTGAACATGGCAAATGGTCGATGTCGCGCACGATTCAAATTTTCATCAAGAGCGGTGCGTTGGCGACTGAATTGCACGGGTTGCAAAGGAGCGTGATGCAGCTCACGGCGTGTGCGCGCGCGGCACGTCATGGTTGGGGCGTCGCATCGGAGCGACGAATGGAAAACAAAGGACCCGACATCATGGCCAACATCGACCATAAGCAAGGCACCTACACGATTGCCGCCAATGCGACCCAGCCTTTCACGTTCTGGTGGGGAAAGGATTCGAAGGCGCCCAACGAGTTTTTCGACGTGTCGATCGCACCGCGTTTCGAGAAGAACCTAACCCCGATGGAGCCTCTGCACGAAACGGACCGGGCCGTGTACTGGGACTACCGCGGCGGTGTCGGCGTCGTGCTGATCCTGACCCTGAAGAACAGCAACAATTTTCCGGTCACGTTCGAGGCCAACCACGTCCGTATCTATTGAGGCGGCGAGGGCATGAAGCGGGCCGCGCCCGTTGCGCGGCCGGCATCGGGCGAATCCGGCAGAGTCAGATAACGCTCGACGACGACCACATGTGCAGGATCACGATCAAGCGCCATGGCAGGACGACCCAGAACAAGTGGATCGCCCGAAACTCGCCGGCCTTTCCCACGAACAGCATAAGGGTGGCGAACCAGATCGCATAAAGGACGAGGCGCGAAGTGGCTGCCTCCAGTCTGATATCCCGGCGCGCGCTTACTCGCCGGCTGCCGGCGGCAACCGTTCCCGGAGCGCTGCAATCTCGAGCATGACGGTGATGGCGATCGTCTTGAGGCGAGCATTCTCGGCTATCGTCTCGGCGAGCTGCGGAGGTGTCGCTGCCGCATGCTGGCGGGCGTTCTGGGCGAGTTCTGGCGGTGTGGGGCGTGTCGTGTTCACGAGCTAACTCTTGCCGGTGGTCGAGGCGACCAGCCTGTGCTGCTGCGAAGTTTCAGGGCAGAATCGGCGCTCAAGCGCGCAAATGAAGATAGCGCCCGCTAGCTTACAGGCAGCTTACGCGGAACAATTTATTGCTGATTGTGTCTGAGGCGCCGCTCCGGCAATGCCGGGGCGAGCAAAGCTCGGACAGATCATGTCGCGAGAATGTAGCGCTGTGGCCCATACTCGCTGTCGTCCCTGCGAAAGCAGGGACCCATAACCACGAATGGTCGTTGTCTTGCGGTGTCGGAACGACGAGTCCCTTTCACGACATCCGCCGCGGTGTATGGGTCCCTGCTTTCGCAGGGACGACAGGTCTGTGTGCAGCGGAGACCTTTAGCTTAACTGCTGCTGCCGCCGGTCGCGCCGCGCACCACGCGCTTGATCTTGTCGGTGGTGTAGGTCTGGCCGCCGATCGAAAGCAGCGGCGGAGAGGCGGTCAGGTCGACGGAGTCGACCACGCCCTGGATCTCGGTCGAGATCGCAAGGTCGTTGCCCTTGGAATCCTTGCCGGTCGCGGTCAGCGTGTAGGTGCCGGCCGGCCACTGCGTGCCGTCATTGCCCTTGCCGTCCCAGACGAAGCTGGCATTGCCCTGCTTCAGGTTGAAATTGCCGGAATAGGCGGTCTGGCCGGTCGCGCTCGTGATCGTGATGGTGGCGCTGGTGGCTTGCGGGGACACCAGATTCCAGGTCGCGGATTTGTTGAACTGGGTCTTGCTGCCGTCGACCGCGACCGTGTTGCCGACATAGACCAGCGCCTGCGTCGACTGTGCGCTCTTCTCGATCGCGATCAGCTGCTTGAGTTGATCGTTGGACTTCAGCTGCTGTTCGACACCCGCGAACTGCACGAGCTGCTGGGTGAACTGGTTGGTGTCGAGCGGATCGAGCGGGTTCTGGTGCTGCAACTGCGTCGTCAGCAGCGTCAGGAAGGTCTGGAAATTGTCGGCGATGCCTTGTGACGAGGTCGTCATGCCGGTGCCGGTGCTGCTGCTGCCGGAGCTCGTTCCGTTGCTGGTGCCCGGTGCCGAAACGACCGGCGTTGGCATGGTTGCATCGACTGCCATGGTGAACTCCTTACACTCTGATATCGACGCCGCCGAGGGCGCTGCTTGCGCGGCCGTAGGAGCGGCCTGCCGCGGCGGCGGGAACGCTGTCCTCCTCAGCGACAATCAAACGATGGGCGTTCGGATTGGGTTGGCTGTTGTTGTTCTGACCCGACTGCGACTGGTCGCGCAGGCTGAACTGCAATCCACCATTGCCGGTCGACAGGCCGGCATTGTCGAGCGCGCGCTGCAGCTGGTTGGCGTCCTGGCGCAGCATCGATAGAGTTTCCGGGCGCTCGACCGTGAGATGCGAGGTCACCTGGCCGTTGCGATCGACATCGATGCGGACATCGATGCGGCCGAGCTCGGCGGGGTCGAGCCGGATCTCGAACCGGCTCTTGCCGCTCTTGGCGGAGGCGGCGATCTGCATCGCAAGCCCGCTGAGCGGCACGGCGGCGCTTTGCGCGGCGTTGGTCACGGTCAATTGCGCGGTTGCCGACGACGTCGTCTGGGTGGCGAGTTGTGGCTGGAGTGCATTCGCCGCCTGCGCGCTGGGATCGGGCGCCGTGACCTGGGACTGCGCAGCGGCCTGGGCGCCGGCCGCCGGCGCGGCCTTGCCGTCGCCGCTCGCATCGGCCTTGATCGCATCGGCTGCGCCGTCTGCGTCGGCCTTCGCCTTGCCGGCAACCGCAGCCGGCTGCGCAACGGCGGGAACGATGTTGGTCGGCGCGGCCTGTGCGGTGGCGTTGCTGCCCTGGGCTGTGCTGTCCTGGCCGGCAGGCGCGGTCGCAACCGCGTCCTTGGTGGTCAGCTGTGCCTTGGCTTGCGGCGTCGTCTTGGTGGCGGGCGTTCCCGCGGCGACGGTGGCGGCGAGTGTCGCATCGCCGGTCGCTGTCGCTGCGCCCGCAGCCGTTGCCGTATCGGAGGCGGTGACCTGTCCCTCGCTCTTGACGCCGGCCGCCTTGGCGACCTTGTCGGCATTCGCGGCGGTGGTCGCCGCGGTTGCAGCTTCGGCGCTGGCCGGCGCGCCGGTGCCGGCGGCGGCAGCGGTACCGGCGATCGCCGAGCTTGCTGCGATGGCCGCAGCCGCGATCGCGAGAGGCGCGGCGGGCTGGCCGGAAGGCGCGGTCGCCGTCACAGCCGGGTCGGTCGCCGTTGCTGCGGCAACGGGAACGGCAACCACGGCGTTGGCCGTTGCCGCGGTGGATGGATCCGCCTGCGGCACCGCTTGCGTCGTGGCCTTGTCGCCGGTGGATTGCGTATCGGTGCTCGACTTCGAGTCGTCCGATTTCGATTTCGACTTGGTCTTGCGCGGCGCGTCGCTATCGCTGTCGTTATCGACCTTGGTGTCGTCGCGCGAACTGCCGGGGTCTCGCGACGTCCGGTCCGGAGCGGTGCTGTTGTCGCGGGAGCGTCCGTCGGTCGTCGAAGACGAATCGTCGGATCGGCGCGCGGGCGCCGGTTGGGAGTCGTAACGGCTGTTGTCGTTCGTGGACGTCGTGTTGCTGTCGACCAGCGCGGCAAAACCGTCGTTCCCCGCCTGCGCGGCGGGATCGGGCCGCGCCGACCGAGCCGTCGCGCCCTGAAAAGACCGGCCTGCCAATGCTTCCGACGTGACGCTGACCACTGCCAACCCTCGCAAATGAGACTTCCGGCGTTTTGTCAGCAAGGAGCGGGCCAACGGGCGGGCGCGGAAAATATCGAGTTATTTCAGTAGATTATGGATGGCGCTGGCGGCGTGGAACTGGTTCCCGGCAGGCCCCGTTTTTGCCCGGCGGCAAGATTTGCCGTCCGCGCGCGGCAAGGCATCACTTGCGCTGGATTGCCTCGCCGGAATACGGCCTATATTAAAGGTGGCCTCCGACGCGTCCCGAACCGACCGACCGGCTTTGGGTGCGTTCTAAGGCTTTCTGGACAAAGGCTTTTTCCAATTTCGTCGCGGAGCGCATAGGCTCGCCGCGACAGGGACCAATGACCGCTTAGAGATGCTCAACAGTCTGGATCTTGAAGGCCGCCCTGAAGACACACGGATCGTCGTTGCCATGTCCGGCGGCGTCGACTCGTCAGTGACGGCCGCGCTGTTGAAGTCGCAGGGTTATGACGTGGTCGGGATCACGCTGCAGCTCTACGACCACGGCGCCGCGACCCATCGCAAGGGCGCCTGCTGCGCCGGCCGCGACATCCACGATGCGCGCAATGTCGCCGAGCGGATCGGCATCCCGCATTACGTGCTCGACTACGAAAGCCGCTTCAAGCAATCGGTGATCGACAATTTCGCCGACAGCTACGCGCTCGGCGAGACGCCGGTGCCGTGCATCGAGTGCAACCGTTCGGTCAAGTTTCGCGACCTGCTCGCAACCGCCCGCGAGCTCGGCGCGCAGGCGCTGGCCACCGGGCATTATGTCGCCTCGCGCCGGCTTGCCGACGGATCGCGCTCGCTGGTCTGTGCGGCGGATGCCGATCGCGACCAGAGCTATTTCCTGTTCGCCACCACGCGCGAGCAGCTCGACTTCCTGCGCTTCCCGCTTGGTGACATGAGCAAGCCGCAGACCCGCGAGCTGGCGCGGCGCTTCGATCTCGAGGTCGCCGACAAGCAGGACAGCCAGGACATCTGCTTCGTGCCGACCGGCCGCTACACCGACATCATCGGACGGCTGAAGCCGAATGCGATCGCGCCGGGCGACATCGTCGATCTCGCCGGCAATGTCATCGGCCAGCACCAGGGCATCGTTCATTTCACCGTCGGCCAGCGCAAGGGCCTTGGTATCGCCTCCGGCCACCCGCTCTATGTGGTCAAGCTCGATGCGGCGACGCGTCGGGTCGTGGTCGGGCCGCGCGAGGCGCTGCGCATGGATCGCATTGCGCTGCGCGACGTCAACTGGATCGGCAATGGCGCGCTGGATCGCGTGATCGGCGAGGGCATCGAGATCTATGTTCGCGTGCGTTCGACGCGCGCGCCGCAGCCGGCATGGCTGCGCGCCACTGATGGCGGCTATGAGGTCGAGCTCGTCGCCGGCGAGGAGGGCGTGTCGCCCGGCCAGGCCTGCGTGTTCTACGATGCGCCGTCCGGGCAGGCGCGTGTGCTCGGCGGCGGGTTCATCAAGAGCGCTAGCGCGAGCCGCGTGGCGCGGGCTGCGACGCAGGATGCGATGGCGCCGCTCGCGGAAGCGGTTCGCGGATAGCGCATGATCCGGAAAAGTGGGAACCGGTTTTCCGAAGCGATCATGCGCAAACAAAGCTGAATTCGGGGCAGGGAATGGCTGGGGACATCGACCGCGACGGGGTCGAAAAGGCGTATGGCCGCTGGGCGCCGATCTACGATCTGGTGTTCGGCAAGGTGTTCGATCAGGGCCGTCAGTCGACGATCGCGGAAGCCGATCGGATCGGCGGGCGCGTGCTCGATGTCGGCGTCGGTACCGGACTGTCGCTGTCGGACTATGCGCGCACCACAAAACTCTGCGGCGTGGACATTTCCGAGCCGATGCTGCGGCGGGCACTGAAGCGCGTGCACGCGCTGGGCCTCAGCAATGTCGAGACGCTGGCAGTGATGGACGCCAAGAACCTCGCGTTCCCGGATGCGTTCTTCGACGCGGTGGTCGCGCAATACGTCATCACCGCGGTGCCGGATCCCGAGGCGACGCTCGACGATTTCATCCGCGTGCTGAAGCCAGGCGGCGAACTGATCCTGGTCAATCACATCGGCGCCGAGAGCGGCCCGCGCCGCATCTTCGAGCTCGCCTTCGCGCCGCTGGCGCGGCGGCTCGGCTGGCGTCCGGAGTTTCCATGGGAGCGGCTGACCAATTGGGCGGCGAAGCATGGCGGTGTCAGCCTCGCGGAACGCCGGCCGATGCCGCCGATGGGGCATTTCTCGCTGATCCGCTTCCGCAAATCGTGAGGCTGCGGCCATTTTGACCAGGAACATCGGCGCGTCGTCCCGGTTTTCTTGTCATGAGGATCAATCGAACACGCGCCAATCGCACGCTCGCATTGTCCTGTGTGCTGATGCTGGCACCCATCGTTGCCGAGGCGCAGGCGCCGCCGACGCCCGCCACGCCGCCGGCACAGACCGCGCCGCCGGCGCCGCAGCGCGCCGCCGCGAATTGCGCGCCGCAGCAGCCTTCGCATCCGGGTGTTGCGGCGCCGGAGGGAACCACGACCGGGCAGGGGACCTCGTCGCTGGGCGACAAGCTCGCCAAATCCGACGGTGTGCTGTGTCCGCCGGCCGGCGTTGACCCCGAAATGCGTGCGCCGACCCCGCAGGGCGGCAACACGCCGGTGATTCCGCCGCCCGGCAGCCCCGGCGGCGACCAATCAATCAGGCCGAAATAGCCTCTGGCTGCAATAGTTTGCGGCTCCGTCCGCCTTTGCTTGACAGGTGCGTGTGGCACTCTTTATATCCCGCGCGTTCGCAGCAGCGGCTTCTATGCCGCCGATCGCGAGCCCATGGCGGGGTAGCTCAGCTGGTTAGAGCACGGGAATCATAATCCTGGGGTCGGGGGTTCGAGTCCCTCTCCCGCTACCATGCATGACCCACTATCGCAGTGGGCCTGCGGAAAGGCGTCCCCGCCGATTAGCGCGGCGAGCTTACCTTTCACCTCAATCTCGAACCCTTCCCGTGGTCCCTTCGGGTGGACCGTCACGCTGTGCACGAGTGACCGAAAGTTCTCGATCAGGGAACCGCGGTCGTCCTTGGCCTCGGTGTGGCCGGCCATTGTCTCCGCAAGTGCGTTCACAGTGCTTATGTAGCGGTCCAGGCTCGCCGGGTGGAGCACGACGGGGACTGGAGCTTCTTCGATTGCGGCCAATTCGGCCTCGACGCGCAATCGCTCTTCCTTCAGCTCCGCGATCCGTTGCTTGGCGTCCTCCTCGGAAATTACGTACTTGATCACGAGATCAATGTTGCGTTGCCGCTCGCCTTCGATCCGGTCACGTTTCGCTTCCAGTCGCTCGCGCGCTGCGACAGCGTTCCCCGCAAGTCGCTCTCGTTCGCTGTTGTACTTGCGTACATATGTCTCGATCAGTTGCGGGTCTTTCAGTTCTTCCGCCATACCGCTGAGCACAAGTCTTTCGATGTCGCGCAGATAGATGATCCTTCGATTCGAACAACTCCCGCTCTCACGGACCACCGAACAGCGAATCCTGGTCTTTCCAGTCTTGTCACGGTCATGAACCGACATTCCCGATCCGCAGCAACCGCAGCGAAGGAGACCGGAGAGCAGATGCGGCGCCCGTCGCTTCACGTGGCTGGTCAAGTGGCTCTTTTCGGTTTTCAGAGCGTGAGCTTGGTCCCAAACGAGCTGTTCGACGATCCGTAGCTGAGGCGCCTCGATGGTCTGCCACTCATCACGAGGGTTCGGGCGAGATAGTCGTTTGCCGGTATCAGGATCCTTAACCATCCGGACTTTGTTCCAGACAATCCGACCGGCATAGAGTTCGTTGAAGATGAGCCCAGCACCACGTTGGGCGTTGCCATTGATCGTCGACGCGTTCCATTGCCGGCCTCGCGGAGGACGAACGTTTTCTCGGTTGAGATCGTGTGCGATGTCCCGGGGCGTTCGTCCCGCGGCGTATGCCGTGAAAATGCACCGGACGATCGTAGCTTCGTCTTCGACGATTTCGAGTTCACCGGCTTTGCCGGGAACAGCTCGATATCCGTACGCGCGTCCCCCCGCGTGTCGACCGTCGCGTATGACACCAGCCATGCCGCGACGGACCTTCTTCGCTCCATCTTCGCGCTGCATCTGTCCAACGAGGCCGCGAATTCCAATCAAGATCGAGTCCGCGGTGCCGTCATGAACAGCTTGGATTTCGATTCCCTGGAAAGATAACCTTTTGTGGATGCCGGCCAAGTCTTCCATGTCACGAGAAAGCCGATCCAACGCTTCCACAATGACAACGGTGAAACGCCGTTGGCGCGCAGCATCCATAAGCTGCATCAAGCCATCGCGGCCAAATACAGAGGCCCCAGAACGAGCCTTGTCCTCGAAAGTCGCAACGATGTTGAGCTGATGACGGGCCGCATAGGCCCTACACAGAGCAATCTGATCTTCAGTCGACTTTTCGTTTTGAAGCTCGGTCGAGAACCGAGCATAAACTGCTGCGGGCTTCATCTTGAACACCACCGCTGATGCGTTTCTCGCTGGCGGCGTCAATATGAGTTTTCATCAGCCGCTCATTCTCGAAGAGATGATCGCGCCTCGCATCGGCGATTGCAAGGGCTTCAACAAATCTGACCAAGGCAGGATCTATCTCACGTTGATTTACACAACGTGATGCACGGTGAAAAATTTTCCCGGTCTTCGCATGCTTCATAACGGCAGGATGCTGCATGCTGTCTAAGAGGAGCATGTCGTTTTCGCATCGATCGCAAAATTGGATAGGATTGAAGGCAGAACGGACAGACTCGCGGGAGGGGAGAGATCAGGCGGATTGTTGCTCTCGCGGAGATCAGGTTCAGGAATTCATTGCGTCACTGTACACAGGCCCCCGCCACCAAACCGTTATGAGCGGCAGACGTCGGTCAGCTTCGTTGATCTTGCTACGCTTTCGCTCGTGTTTGGTCGCGTTCGTTGCCTTTTGATCCGGACATTTCTGGTGCTTAGGAAAAGGGAAATCGTACGCCAGATACCGAGCTTGGCCCTGTTATCTCTTAATCAGTGGGCTCCAGGTTCGAGTCCTGGTGAAGCGCCAGGTGTCGCCGCCGTCGGGCTCGAGCAGTCCATCGCAGCGCGGCTTGGCTGGACGAAGAGACGCGACGCCGCATCGATCGACGAAATACTCGATCGTGAAGTTCTTGCCGTTGTCTGCCGGAGCGGTAATCCCGCAAGCTGGAAGAACGACGTATTCAGCGAGACCCTGACCGATATCGAGAAGAAGGATGGTGAGATCCTTCACATCATCCCGCGTTCATCATCTGTCGAGTCGCCAGATCCGGACGGTCAATGTGAACATCGTGCGGATGTAAGCGCAGTGGCTTGAGAACTCTTTTACTTCGTCGTCGAAGCCAGTCGACGAGCCCCGAGTGCCGCGACCGCAGCTGCCTTTTGCGATCCGGTCATTGCGTCCAACTCCCTGTAGACGTTGGTTCGTGCCTCATCAAATTTGATGCCGCCGGCCTGGCCAGTACCGTCGGAGAAGATGACGATGTTCTTTGGCATTGCACACTAGCCCCCTTGAGTGCGCCAAGGCCAAACTATGTCAGATCGGCTGATTGGTATGTGATAGTCGCCAATCGTGCCGGTCTACGGCAAGGCCTTCCGCGAAAGGGGCGGAATCACGTTTCACGGTCGCACATCGCGATCGCCTGATCGCACGCAGGGCTCTGTTGACCTTGATCAAGAATGTCCCCGCCGGTGGTTTCAGCAATTCGATGGGAGAACCAGAACATAACAAGAAAATAAAGGGTCGAGTGGGGAGAGAGATGGGATTGGAACCCTCATTTTACGGATCCGAGATCACGGTATAATATGGCTTTTTTCTATAACCCTAATTATAGATAGGAAATTCGATGCCTAATTTTGGCTTTTCATGAAACGCAGCGATCTCAGCCACATCATCCAGGGGACCCTGAAGCGGCTGCCGCCGCCGTACGATTCCCACTACGGGATCGTCCCGCCGGCACCGCCCGAGGAGGGCGTTTCGGTAATAGGGGCGACAAAAGCCCTGGATGCCGCCCAAGCGGCCTTCGGCAAGGTCGATGCCATCGCCGCCCAGATGAAGGACCCATATATCGTCAGTCGTGTGCTGACCAGACGCGAGGCGGTGAGTTCATCGTCGATCGAAGGTACCCAGAGCACCCTCGACGAACTGCTGTCCGTCGAGGAGACAGGCGACGACGGCGCCAGGGATGAAGCGCGCCAGGTGCGCAACTATGCCGTTGCACTGGATGGATTCATTCCGCTGGCGGCGGAGGGCGGGTACGGCGTCTTCACCATGGACTTAATCCAGAATCTCCATCGCGCCGTGATGAAGGATGATCCGGACTACCAGGACGTTCCCGGTGACCTCCGCACGCGCGTCGTATGGATCGGCGGAAATGGAGACATCTCGTATTCGAGTTTGAACCCTCCGCCTCCTGCGGACGTCCCCGGCTGCCTCGCTCAAACGGTCGACTTTCTACGGAACGAGGGCATGCAGCAGATGACCCAAGGGTTCATCACGCGCATGGCAATCGCGCACGCTCATTTCGAGGCGGTGCATCCCTTCCGCGATGGTAACGGCCGTGTCGGTCGTCTCCTTCTGCCACTCATGATGGCGGCCGAGAAGCATGTCCCCTTGTACCTATCGCCTTATATCGAGAGCAAAAAGGGCCCGTACTACGCTTCACTCAAGGATGCTCAACAGCGGCTGAATTGGCAGCCGATCATCACCTTCATGGCCGACGCCGTCACCGGCACGGTCGACGAACTCATCCGGACCCGTGAGGCGCTGTCCGAATTGTCCAATGTCTGGCGGGAGCGCCGGAAATTCCGCAAGGGATCGGCGGCCGCACGAGCGCTTGACGAACTTCATAACTATCCGGTCGTGACGGCCAAACGGCTCGGTGAACTTCTCGAGATCAGTCCTCCGCAAGTCCATCAGGCTATCGCTCAACTGGAGGAGGCGGGCATTCTAAAAGAGCGTACGGGTTACTCGCGCAACCGCGTGTATGCCGCCTCTGAAGCGCTGAGCATCATCAATCGTCCTTTCGGCGAGGAACCCCTTCTCCCTGAACAGATTGATCCGGACGAAGTACCGGTTGGCACCAAGGGACTGTGATCGCACTAAATTCGTCGGGGGCGCGGCTGGGGTCTATGCATTATCGCATGAGCGCGCGAGATCTGGTCGTCGTCATGTCAACCGGTGTCGACGTTCTTGCAGTATTACCCGAAGCTCGCTTCATCGGAAAGAAGCCTTGCCGGCGGTCCTTCGGATCCGACGTGACTTTCGAACGATTCATTGAGGACGAAGCGAGCCCGTCGGGACGTCCGTCGCCGACGTTTATCCCTCTTAATTTTCTGCAAGACAGCCGGAGAGCAGAACAGCACGGAAGCGAGGGAACGTCGAATGCTTAGACCGGCGGATGAGGGGGTGCAGCGTTGGTCAGGCACGATCATGCATACACCGCTCGAATCTCGCTAGTTTATCGATGAATCGATTAATTTCTCCTTCGTCCGCTTATTCTGAAATGCGAACTGAGTTCTCGCAAACCACCAACGGCAAATCGAAAGCTGCTTCGTCATGAGTGAGATACGGATCGAGAGAGACAGTCTCGGCGAACGAGAACTGCCTGTTGACGCGCTTTACGGCATCAATACCGTTCGGGCTTTGGAGAACTTTCCACTAACCGGCCGCACGATCGCGACGCTGCCCGGATTTGCTGCGGCAATGGCGATGGTCAAGGAAGCGGCGGCGCGGGCCAATCGGGAGATCGGCGCGCTCTCGGCGGAGCGAGCAGGAGCCATCATCAAGGCTTGTCAGGAGATTCTTGCCGGAAAGCACGATGCTCATCTTGTTGTTGACGTTCTCGAAGGATCGGGTGGCACCTCATGCAACATGAACGTCAACGAGGTGGTCGCAAATTTGGCTGCGCGGCTGGCCGGCAAGCCGGCTGGTGACTACGCGTTCGTCCATCCGAATGAGCACGTCAATCTCGGTCAATCGACCAATGACGTGGTCCCGACGGCAATGAAGCTTGCTGTCTTTCGGGCGCTGGAGGGGGCTTCACTTGCCTTGACGCAATTGGCCAGCGGCTTCTCGGAAAAGAAGAAGGAGTACTCCGAAACACTTCGGCTTGGGCGCACCTGTTTGCAGGATGCGGTGCCAATGCTGCTCGGTCAGACCTTCGGGGGGTATCAGGCGGTCATAGAACGTCATGCCAAACATTTGGAGGATCTCCGCCGTCAACTGTTGACAGTCCCGCTCGGCGGAACCGCGGTTGGAACAGGCCTGAATTCGAGACAGGGCTACAAACAGGCGGTCTTCCGTCACCTGTCGGTTCTGGTCGGCCATGAGGTCAAACCGACGCCCGATGCGTTCGACGGAATGCAGAACCTCGACACGTGCGCCAGTCTGTCAGCCGAGCTGCGAAATTCCGCAAATTCTCTCTGGAAGATCGCCAACGACCTCATTGTGCTCTCGTCGGGTCCAGGCGGCGGTATCGGAGAAATCACGTTGCCGGCCGTTCAGGCGGGGTCCTCGATCATGCCCGGCAAGGTCAATCCCGTTATTCCCATGGCGGTGTGCCAGGCTGCATTTGCCATCTGCGGGAATGATGCGGCGATCGCAATGGCGTGCCAGCAGGGGATGCTCGAGATCAATCATTACGAACTGCTGATCTGCGATCGCCTGATCGATTCGATCACTCTCCTCCAGCGTTCGGCTACGATCTTCCTCGAACGGTGCGTGCGCGCGCTGGCGGTAAACGAGGAGCGATGCTGGCAGAACCTGCTGGCTTCGAGTGCGCTGGCGACCGCACTGGTGCCCGAGCTCGGCTACGCGCCCGTCGCCACCATCGTACGCGCGGCACTCGCTGAGCATCGATCATTTCTCGATGTCGCCGTCGAACGTGGGCTGTTGCGTCAGGAAGACGTGCGTTCGGCCATGCGTCGCGCTGCCGTTGGACCGCCAGGCCCGTCGGGATGAACAAAATTTACTGAAGGACAAATCAAAAATTTCTGGAGGGAGCGATGGTTGAGGTCAATGTGGCTTCGAGGATGCGGTTTGAAGATGTCCCACTGCGACGGTTCCACCTTCGTGCCGGATTTAGCGCCTGCGGCGGACAGTTTGCGACGGCTTTGAACTCGGCGACTATCGGTATCGCTGTTGCGATCGCGGCGACGCCGCTGCACTTGTCGGCGACATGGATGGGTCTTGCTGGGCGCCGGCGCCTTTGGAGGGCCAATGCGAACGTCTTTTGGCAATCACGTACTGCGGTAAGCCAACCGAATTCCGATGTTCTTGCCGAATCTCGGGTTGTAATATGGTGATTTTACTCGGTAGTCCCGCGCCCGCGAAGGCGTGAAGTACCAGGCGCCCCCGCAAATGGAAAACAGGAGCTCGTCCTCGATACGAACAGGTTTACCCGTGACGAGCGACTCCTCGTAATCATTTCGGGCTCCCTCGCTCGTGAAAACGACGTCGTAAACGTTCCCTATAAGATCGTGAATTCCGTCACGATTGACGCCGCCAGGAAACAGTCCGAGCTCGGTCGATCCTTCGACAAGGTTTCCCTTGTCGTCCCTCAAGAAGCGCTTCTTATCGAACCTCAATGCCGCGTGCCTCCCTTGTTCCGGCATGTCGTCTCCCCAGGGCCAACGCGTCTCACCTCCGTTCGTCGACAACCGCTGCCATTCCGCGCTCGTAAGCAGAGTGTATTGATGGCCCGGATCGATTTTTCTGAGGGCCGTGATGATGGATTGGATCTGCGAAAAGGAGCTGATTGTGTATGGGCGGAGTGGGTTCCGCGTCTCCAGATCGTTGGCCGAAGTCTGCGATCGAATTGCTTCATAGAGCATTCCCATCTGAAATCGACAAAGATGGTGCTTCATCACGGACCAGTCGCCTGACTCCATGCGAACCGGTGCTACTTCCGGAGGCAGACGACAGCTCGGGTGGGCCCCTGACTTGCCCAGAAAGCGCAGCAGCGCGCGCCTGGTCCGATACCCGTAACGGCTGAATTCGCGAGGGGGCAAAAGCCGGACTATCTGCTTTACGAGTAGTTCGCGGATGGTGTTGGCTGCTGAATCCGGGATCTGCTGACGATTGGAGAGACCATCGTAGGTATCGGTGACGGATGCGAGCGCTTGCCAAACGAGATCGCTATTACCACCTTTCAGATGATCGATCAGGTCCGGCACGAACCTTTGAATCGCGAAGTCCGGATAGTGAGCGACTACGCCCACGAACAGGCCGAGAGCCGCACGAACCTCATGATCCTTCAGCTTCGCCAGCAGGCTCGAAAGTCCGAACAAGTAGGCATCTCGTGGATCGCTGGTTCTGTACGTTTTACCGTTCAGGTCGCGATTGGGTGAATAATCCAGTGCGTTGACGAGCGCGCTTTTTACGATCCCAAGATCCGGATCTCCCAGTTGGTCGTCGGCTGTCGCCGAAGCGGCCCCAACCTTCAACGTGACAAAACGGGACGATTGTTGGTGGGATTTCGCCTCGAATACCTGCTCCGGAGGCTGTGGAAACAGAAGTTCGAGCAGTTCAGCGATTTCATCGTAGCGTCGTATGGGAACGACACGGATGCCTAGTCGGCTCATGTCTTTGGTGATGATCTCGAGGGAGGCAGCCTGGTCCACCCGAAAGAATGCGAAGGACTCCGAACCGGTCTTCGCGAAATTGAACATAGCTTTCCGTACTTCATAGTCGTTGACGGAAAAGCCAATGAAGAGTGGAGTATATTGGCCAGAGGACAAGAAGGAGTGAATGTCCGATCCGGCTTTATACTTTTCGAAGTACTCCTCTTCGGTCATGACCCATGTTTGTGGAATGTCGAGGGTCCCATGCAATTTCACCAGGATTGGTTTTTGAGAGCTTCTTTTGGCGGCTCGCAGACGAGGGATGTCGACGCTCGTGCCGATCCGGCTTGGGAGAAGAAGCTTTGCCGTGTAGGAAAACGAAGCCTCTACATGATGATCGAGATTTGTGGTTGCAAAAGTCGTCACGGGAAGCCGCACGACTGATTGAAGCGCAAGGCTCGTGCATCCTTCCAAGCCTGCGAGTTCTTGGCGGAGCAATGACCGATATTGCGTAGGATCCTGCCGTAGTGCGTCGGCAAAGACGATTTGCGGCTCTTTGGACTGGTATAGGCCGTGCTCGGCTTTCGTAAAAATCCGTTCGATCACCTTCGTTTTAAGGCCCTGCCAGTCCGGCGCTCCCAGTGGCACGGACAGACCGGCTCCGATGACGGGCAGCAACTGTCCTCTCACTTCGGTCAAGCGCTTGAGCGCTTCAACTTGGTGGTCCCGGAACGGGTTCTCATCCATCGCGATTTCCTCAATCGATATTGGCCTCGGGCACAGGCTTAAAGTTCGGTTGGCGGTATACGTACGGCTTTTGTCCCAAGAAACGTCGAGCGAATAAACAGACGTTAACACGGCAATGGACTGAAATGGAGTTGGCCAGCTTCGCCGACTGCAGGGAGCTGCCGTGATCGGTCCTTCCTAGGGACATTCCCAGTACGTCGAATCGTTCCGAACTGCTTTGTAGGATCACGCAGCGCTGCGGAGGTCCGGATGATCGAAGCGTTCTCCCTTGCGACCGCTCATCTTTTTCAGGATGCGATGGCGTCCCAAGCGCGGCTGCGATATCGGGTGTTCGTCGAGCAGCGGGGACTGCCGCATACGCACCACGACGATTTGGAGTTCGACGAATTCGATACTCCCGCTGCGATGTATTTCGTCCGGCGCGATCACGAACGCGTCGTACGGGGCCTGATCCGACTTCTCAGAACCGACCGCCCCTATATGCTGCAGAACTACTGGCCGGAGCTCGTCCGTGGTACCCTTCCGGCAGGCACCGATGTTTGGGAGATGACGAGGGTCTGCGTGGATAAGTCAGTCGCTCCCGCGGAGCGCCGCTCGATCATGCCCGAGCTGCTTTGCGCGGTTTCGGATCACCTGCAGAACTCGCGAGCGAAGGGCGTTATCGGAGTGACGAGAGCGCATCTGCTCAGCCATTTCGTCAGACGAGGCATCGAGTGGCTGGGCGATCCGGCGGTGGTCGAGGGTGAGGTCGAGCGGGCATTCTTCGTGCCCAGCCAGTGCTTGCGACCGGATCATCACTGCGCAAAGTACGGCATAGGTCGGGTCCAGCTGCGGACCGGAGAATTCGTCGAGAGAGCCGCATGAGCGCGGATCTTTCGGAGGAAGAGGATACGCCGGCGGTGGTGGCCGCGAGAATGGCGGATGCGATCCTCTATCTAAGCTCCGTCGCGAGCAAGGCCGGGTTGGCCGCGATATCGAAGGACCTGCTCTCCGTCCGGAACAAGCTTCAAGAGGAAGCCGCTTCGGCCTCGACGGTACGCAGCCCGGAGATAGGCGTCGTCCGCAGAGCACGAGGAGCCCGCCTATGGACCAAATGAGCAACTTCGACGACCTGGAATCCCAGGTACGATACTATTGCCGGCAAACGCCGAACATGTTCGTAACGGCGAGAGGGGCCAGCGTCTGGGACGCCCAAGGAAACGAGTTTACGGATTTCCTGTCAGGGTGCGGCTCCCTGAACCTCGGCCACAATCCTCCCGGCATCAAGGCCGCGCTGATCCGCTATCTGGAGGCGGACGGCATCGGAAACGCGCTCGATTTCCATACGGCCGCCAAATGCAAGTTCATCCAGTGCTTCCACGACCATGTCCTCGCGCCGAGAAAGCTTCCTCATCTGATGCAGTTCACCGGCCCGACCGGCGCAAACTGCGTCGAAGCCGCGATCAAGCTTTCGAGGAAGCATACAGGTAGGCGTACGATCGTCGCTTTCACCAATGCATTTCACGGCATGTCGATGGGGGCACTTTCTGCGACGGGGTCGCGGAAGGCGCGGCGCGGTCTCGAAGGGCATTTGGATGGTATCGTGAGACTGCCTTTTGAAGGGTATCGGGAGGCGGGCATCGGAGAGCTGGAGCGATTCGCCGCAATGGCTTCCGATCCGTCGGGAGGCATCGATCCGATTGCGGCGATCATCGTTGAAGCGGTGCAAGGGGAAGGAGGGCTGAACGTCGCCTCTGACGCCTGGCTGCAGAGGTTGAGACGGATCGCGACCGACCTCGGAGCGTTGTTGATCGTCGACGACGTGCAGGCCGGTTGCGCACGCACGGGCCGGTTCTTCAGCTTTGAACGCAGCGGCATCGTCCCTGATCTCGTATGCCTCTCCAAGTCGATCAGTGGGATGGGATTGCCCATGGCGTTGTTGCTCGTGGCGCCCAAGTTCGATACGTGGATTCCCGGCGAGCACAGCGGCACTTTTCGCGGCAACAGCCTGGCCTTCGTGGCCGCGACCAAGGCCGTCGGTCATTTCACCGACCCGGATTTCGTTTCGGGAATCTCCATTCGGTCCGCCATCCTCGATCGCTGGCTGCTCGAAATGGTCTCAGCCTTTCCGCAAGCGATAGACCGACACAAGGGAATTGGGATGATGGCAGGCCTCGAGTTCAAGGATCCGACATGTGCCGCCGCGGTTGCGGCCGGCGCTCGTGAGCGTCGGCTTCTCATCGAGACCTGCGGGCCTGACGATCAGGTGATCAAGGTCTTCGCGCCGCTGAACATCGACGTGGTTCAATTCGCAGACGGCCTCCGGCGTCTTCATGCCACGATCGAGACCGTCTGCGCGCCAAGGATCGGAATGAAGGCGGCGTAAGAGCCTGCTAGATCGATATGATGCCGGTCTGAATCCCCTTAACCACGGCTGTGATGCGGTTGCTGACCCCCAGCTTCCGGATCGTGTTCGAGAGGTGGAATTCGACCGTCTTCTCGGAAATCGAAAGGATCTCTCCGATCTCCCAATTGGTCTTGCCTTCCTTGCACCACTTCAGACATTCGATTTCCTTGGCAGTCAGATCCTGGCCGGACGAGAGTTTCTCGTTGTTCAGCTCGCTCAATCGAAGTCGGTACTGGAAGGTCAGCCCGTAGATCATCGCGAGTCGGTTGGGAGGCGCGCCCCTTTCGTCCCTCAAGCTGATGCTGATGAGATCGACGTCAGTGCCGGGTCCGTGCAGAGGGATCGTGATGCCGGAATGCACGCCCATGTCGCGGCAATCCGCTAGAAAAGCCTTCTGGCGTTGAGACAGCTTCGTCTTGCCGCAGGCGTCGCTCCACGCGAACGGCCGTCGCGCGGAATGCACGAACTGGACTACCGGATCGATCTGATCCCAGCCGCTGGTGACGTATCGATCGGCATAACCGTTCGGAAACCTCATCCAAGGAATATCGACCACCCGACGGTCCCGGGTCCTGGCGAAAACGGCGTTCTGATATCCTTCGCTCTCGACGGCGTCGAGATAAAGATCGCGAAGTGCTTCTGCGGAAGTGACCGAGCCGGACGATGAAATGAAATCTTCTATAAATGCAATCATGCAGCTCCCCCGCTGCCAGAGGTCAATTCAATGAATTCTCCCAAGTAATGATTGAACTCTGATGCCTGCACCCAATGCGGAGCATGGCCAGCGTTCACAATTATAGGATTGTTCAACCATAAGTTATTGTACGTCAAGCGATGAAGGTACGGAACGTACACGAAAGGATCGTTTTTCCCCTGCACGATCGCCAACGGCTTCGGGCAATTCGCTACGGCGGCGACCTCGTCCTGTCCCAAGCCTGCGAGGCCGTTCTCCAGCATCAGCCGCCTGGCTTCCCCATGGGTCCGCGCGATGCACCATGCCAAACGAGACGCCGGGTCGATGCTCGTTCCCAACATGGCGCTCCCGTAAGCCTGAACGTCGGCTTCGGAGAAGCAGGCCTTGCCGGCAAGATCCATCGTGGGCGATGGAAGAAAGCCTTCGGCCGCGCCGGCGGGACTCAATCTGACCGGAGGGGTCCCCGTGATGAGCAGGGAGCGGACCGCTTCGCGCGTAGCCCACATCTCTATCCCGATATGGCCTCCGAGGGACCAACCGACGACGTGGTAGGTACCTACTCCGAGTTGCTCCATGAGGTTCGACAAGATGTCCGCATATCCGGGGAAGCTGTAGGTACGGGCCGGATCGCAAGCATCGTCGGAGTTGCCGTGGCCCGGAAGATCGGGCGCGACGACGTCGTAACCGAGATCGGCAAGGTAGGAAACTTGATGCTCGAAAATCTCTTTGCAGGACGAATTGCCGTGAACGAGCAGCACGGAACCGCGCTCACCACCCGTTCGGATGTAGGCCAGCCTATCGCCTCCGATCGAGAGGTGCCGTTCGACCCAAGAACGCGTCCCGCTGCCGTTCACGCCATCGCTTTCCCGAATCGGTTCACCTCGCAGCATTCTTCGTCGAAAGGCGCCGATCATCCGCTAGGGATGTCCCTAGTCGGAGCCCTTCGAAGTTGGATTCGTCTTCGGCTCTCGGCATTGGGCCGGGACACGTTCGACTACGACGAGACCGGCTTGCGACGTGAATTGACCGCCGGCTGTCTCGTGGAGAAGGGCACTTCCGGCACGATCTACTTCGGTCATCTTCCTTTCAGGAATTCCTCGTCGCCGAGCGGTTGATCGCGGAGAGCGGCGCTGCCGGCCAGCAGGAACCCTCGACACTCCTTTCGCAACTCGCATACGTCACGCCCGAAGTCGTCGAGTTCGTCATCGATGCGGCGAAGTCCGATCCGGATCGGAAGGACGTCGTGGTGGGATGGGGGAACCTTCTCGAAGGCTACAGACGGCGCGATATGCCCCGAAGCGCCCTACGCCTGTTCGTCGACGTGCTAAGGGCCTTTCCCGGTTCGGAAGAGGGACGCAAGGATACTGGTTCGATTAGCTGCTGTTTTTTGCCGCTAACGGCGCCATCGAATTCGAGCCTAAATCCCGGCGGGCGCGCGAGGTATTTACGGGCATCTGCCGTCGAGCGTTGGCGATCCGGCGATCGCGACCGTGCTGGCGCGTGTCTGGTGCTGATGGCCGATGTCCTGTCGTGGAACACGCCCGAGCGCGACAGGGTCATCTCTCAGATCTTCGCCGCGTGGCTGAATCCGCGGGCGCTGCGCGAAGCGCTCGCGGTGGCGCGCAAGCTCGGCCGCTCCGAGCATCATCACATCCGACAGGAAGACGATCTGCCACTTTGGGCATTCCTCCAATCCGCGAAGGTCTCGGGCACACCGCCTTCCGTCGCCGTCGACACCGACTCGCTTCACCGTCACGCCGACATGGTGATCTATTTCGGCATAGCCGAGGGAGAAGACATGAGGTCCGAGGGGGCGGTACGACCGCGCAACAAATCTACCGTCAATGGGACCCGCGTGAGCCCGACCTCGACAAGGTGCGCCCATTCTTTTCGGAACAGGATTTGAGGCAGAAGATATTGCCGCTCGAAATCGTCTTCACAGGACGAACCGCCGACAAGGTCCCGGTCAAACAGGCCTCGATATGGCCGACCCTCAGGCTTCCGAAGCGCCGGGAACCGCAGTGAACCTACACCTGTCCAGTGACGGCAGCTCGTGGTTTTACCGAAATACCTGGGGAGCCTCGGGTATTCCCTAGCCAGCCGGCAATCGATTCCGCGCTAAGAGCTTCCCCGGCCATCATGTATTGGACCATTGGCCTTACTGACTTCGTCGACGGCGGAAAACATGAAGTTGAGCGAGCTGATCGCGAGGGGTGGCACCTCTTTTACCGACCAATCGGGCATCGACGCGGACGGATACGGCAGACTGATTCGCCATTTGAGCGGTTTCACGTTTTGGCGGTCGAATAAGATCCGACGCCGCAAGCTTTGGGAGCCACAGGAGGCGGCCCTTGGGATGGTTGCCGCCTATCTCAGCGCGGATCGACGCCTGCCCGTCGAGAGAATAGCGAACGAAGCGGCCTTGGTGAAAATGCCGACGGGTACGGGCAAGTCGGCCGTCATAACGGTCCTGTGCCGCTGTCTGCCTGCCATCAAGCGTGTCCTTGTTCTGACGCCGCGAGAAGCGCTCACCGATCAGCTATACCGCTATGTCCGGCGCGGCTTCTGGGCCCGGATGGACTGCACCGTCGACCATCAGTCCATCTATTCCGACGAGAAGGGCGCCGCGACCGGCAACCCCGTCCCGCAGGCATATGTCGCGAAGCTTCTGCCGAGTGCGGTGAGATCGATCCTCGATGCCGCCGCAAGCCAGGATCGCCTCGTTCTGGTCGGCACGCTCCAGGCCATGGACATGATCAGACGGGACGCGCAGAAGGCGCTCGACCCGTCGCCGACTTCGGAAAGCCTGCGCGCTGCGGATCTCCTGCGCCTGATCGCAACCTTTGACCTGGTCATAGTGGACGAGGGGCACTACGAACCGGCGATCTCCTGGAGCAGGGCGATCCGGGATGCCGATCTTCCGACCGTGCTTTTCAGCGCGACCCCGTATCGCAACGACTACAAATCCTTCCGGGTTCGCGGAAGGTTCGTGTTCAATCAGCCGATAGACGATGCGATTCACGAACGCATCATCCGCAGACCGCGCTTCGGAGCACTCTCCGGCTTCTCGCGGCTGCCGTCGACGACTTCGGCGTCGCCGCTCTCCGAATTCACCGACGACACGAACTCTGATGCCCAGTTGAATTCGCGCCACCGCGCGGACGCCGCGAAATTCGCGAGAGCATTGGTCCTCGCCGCGAAATCCATCGTCGCTCCTCCCGGGGTCGATTATCCGAAGATCATTGTGCGCGCCGACGAGCGCGCCAAGCTCGAGATGCTCCATGACGAGATCGAGCGCGTCGGCGGCGAGCCGGCGTTGACCATCCATCATGCGATCGAGCGCAACGATCCCTTGAAGCGGCGTTTCAACAGCGTGAAGGCCGCGCAGTCGGTTCCTGAGAACGCGAAGGTCCGTTACTGGTTGCACCAGACGAAACTGCTGGAAGGAGTCGACGACTTCTCCTTCGTCGCGGTGGCCGTATATGACGTGTTCGGGAACGCTCGCCAACTGGTCCAGCAGATCGGCCGCGTGCTGCGCTCGTCCGACGAACGCCGCAAGACGAGGCAGGAGGCGGTCGTTCTGGCGTCGCCCGAGATGGTGTCGCGGATCGAGACGTCCTGGAACCATTACCTTGATTTCGAGAGATATTGCGCGCGAAACACCCGCTATCTGGTGACCAACGAAGC
Organism: Bradyrhizobium sp. INPA03-11B; assembly: GCF_040446015.1. Classification (NCBI taxonomy): domain Bacteria; kingdom Pseudomonadati; phylum Pseudomonadota; class Alphaproteobacteria; order Hyphomicrobiales; family Nitrobacteraceae; genus Bradyrhizobium; species Bradyrhizobium sp. INPA03-11B. The sequence continues at coordinate 116,047 of NZ_JASGSR010000003.1, read as the reverse complement.
GGCGTTGCCGGACCGGCTGCTGGCGACGATGCCCGACATTCAATACATCGAAGGGCAATTCAGACCGCGGTTCATGATCGAGGGAAAGCTCGAAATCGACGACATCCGTCTTCCCGCCAGTGCGGCGGTTTTTCGGCTGGGAGGCGGCTTCGACAAGGGCGTCGTGCGTTCGGAAATCGTGGAAGCGATCTTGAACGAGGATCGCTTCAAGCCGATCGAGATCTCGGGACTTCCCGACGAAGCGATCGCGGTGGCCTACTACGGGTGGCAGACCTCACCGCTCCTTGCCAGGCAGTTCTTTCCCGAGTGGAAGCTGGGGGTCTGCGTCGTGGTCCGGTCGGGCAACCTCGTTCTGGCCCACGACACGGGCGGCATCGTATTCGATGCCGGCAAGCTTGGGCTCGGACGGATGGACCAGACCGAGTTTGCCCGGGGGATTCCGGCGGCATCGAGCGGAAAGCCGGTCCGCATCGCTCGCATATCGTCGGCTTCGCTCGATATGTCGGAGCGGGCGATCCGCTCCCAGGCCACGCGCACCCGATCATTCGAGAACACGTTCACCGATCTTCTCGACCCTGCGATGGTCCCCACATCGGCTTACGCGTTTCTCGGACGGTTCGGAAGATACCTCGGACTTACGCGGGCGCGGATCCGCGACGCCTTGCCGGAACCGCTGGAGCTTGCCCGGTACATCGAATGGGCGGGAAACGTCGCCGACCAGTTCCGGGACGGTACGCGCGTCAGGAACCCGGTCTTCGAGCGGTACGCGCGGGTCGCCGCCGTACCGTCCGGCGACGAAGCGGAAGCGAAGAACATCCTTCTGGACCTCGGAGACAGCTTCTCGGATTTCCTGCATGAAATTGACGACGTGGGCTTGCGCGCCTCGCTCGTTGATGCAGATCATGACGATCTATGCGCGGACGTCGACGACGGCAGCTTCCAGATCCGGATCGCCGGCGAACCCTTTCAGTGCAAAGTCGAGTTTGTCGAGCGGACGGCGCGTTACCGCATAAGAAGTCCAGATCTCGACTCACGGTTTCTCGCGCAGACGCCCGGCGGACGACGCTCGGCGTCGACCTTCACGCAACTTCTCAATCGAACTCAGTCGTTTCGGATCATCCCGGAGAAGAGCGGCATCGTCTATGCCAACGGTAATTTCTACGAGCCGCAAGGCTTTCGGCCGCGTCCGGACGGCACCATCATGCAATTGCAGAACGCGGTAGCCGTCCCCGTGCTGGCCAACATCCTGACCGAAAAGGGGGAAGACCTCTACGACAAGGACCGGTCCTCCTGGAAGACCGATTCGTTGTTCGGTCTCTTCAAGGCGATGGCCGATCACGGAGCGGGCCGTCCGTTGCCGCCCGAATGGGGAGACCTCGGCAGAGCGACTACGCGTTTCGATCTCATCGTCTGCGACGACGATGGGCAGGAGGTTGGCGACTTTCTCGCCGTCGACACGTCGAACAGAACGGCGGCCATCATCCACGCCAAGGCATCGAGCGACCTTCACAAGGAGAGCGTCACGGCGATCGAGGTCGTCGGACGGCAGGCCCTGGCCTCGCTCGCGTTCTGCTCGACGACGTCACTACCTCCCAAGATCGGCGAAAAACGTTGGGAAAGCGAAGTCCAGGCCAACCAGGTGAAATTGAACGGCTTGAAACGCGTCTTCAAGAACTCGGCAGGGCTCGACATCAAGCAGATCGAAACCGCCATTCAGGAAGCCGTAACCAATCGGTCCTGGTCGCGGGAAATCTGGATCGTCGCCTCTCGTCTGATGGACCTCGATTACCTTGCCGAAAGCGTGAGGGGAGGCATGACCAATCGGAATTGGCAGCTTCTCATGTATCTCGACGGTCTCGCCACCGCTTGCGGCCGAGGCAACGCGCGTCTGCGCATATTCTGCCACGACGGCGCCGACGTCACGGTTTCCGCCCCAAAGAAGCGCAGGAAAAGCCCACGGTCTCAAAAGAAAGCATGACCTAGGCGATGCCCGCGAGTTGTTGAAATATCTCTCGCTGCACAGCATGACTCGACCAAACGTCTGGCCCAATCGGTTCGAGCAGTTCGGGATTGACGACGCGGCCGCCATGGTCGGAGCGTGGTACCACTGGTCACAGCCCTGATGAGCGCGGTTGCTTCCGGTCTCGGCGTCACGTTGCTGCCCGAATTCCTGGTCAGATCCCACATCGATCGCGACGGGATTGCCGTCGCTTTCGACGCGGCCATGGATACCGATGCCGGGTGTTATTTCGTCTATCCCACGAACGCAGGCAGGCTGGGGATGCTCCTTTCGCAATTCAGAGACTGGCTCCTGATGCAGGCGCGGTTATTCGACTCGGTTCGAGGCAGGCCTTCGTCGCGTCGGGATTTTGCTCGCTACAGAGTGAAGGTGAGCCGGGATAGAAATCCGGGTTTTGCCACGTCCCGGCCGGACGCTGCTGAAGGGCCCGTAACGCTTCGGATTGCCGCGCGGCGCTGCGCCAAGAACGTCGCTGTTGCGCTCAGGTAAAGATACGAGATGTCGCCAAAAGCGGGGAAAAAGCGGCCAATTGGACTGAGGGCGGGTGGCGATATGCCGCTAGGGTGGTAAGATGATTCGGACGGGTCGACCCGTCAGCCGCTCCTCTAGCCTCCAGCCTTCAGGAGACTTCATGTATCTGGCAGACGTCGACATTGGTCACGCGATCGAGGCCGGAGAAATCCAGATAAGCCCCGCGGTAAAGGCCGAAGATATCCGGCCTGCTGGCATTCGTCTCCATCTCGCGGACACCATCGCGATGCCCATTTCCTCCGACGCCAAGGTGGTCGACTTCGCCGCACCCGAATGCACCGACTTCAAGTTGTTCGAATTGCCGCGCGAAGGCTATGTCCTGAAAAAGCGCGAGTTTATCCTGGCGTCCACGGTCGAGACAGTCCAGACGAGCCCGAATATCTTGGCTCAACTCGATGGACGGAGCACGATGGCGAGAATCGGGGTGATGATACACTGCGGCTCCAGCGTGATCGACAACGTGCATGAGGAAGCAAGGGCGATCACCTTAGAGATCGCAAATCTCGGCCCCTACGATGTGAGGCTCCGGGCCGGCGACGCCATCGGCATGCTCATCTTCTCCTATCTGACGAACAATGTGCAGCAGCCGGCAAATCCTCAATATCGGGGTCAGGTAATGGTCACGCCTCCGGTCGTGCGGTCGTTCGAACGCGCCTAAGCAACGAACCGCCATGCCATGATCCTCTCGGGCCCGGAGATAGCTCACGCGCAGTCGCTAGGCGACATAGTGATCGATCCCTTCTCCTCCGAAGAGCTGAATCCCAACAGCTACAACTATCGTCTGGCCGACACTATCAAGATATTGCGTTCCGATGGCGAATCCGAGGAGACGCGCATCCCGGAAGGCGGACTGCTTTTGATGCCGAAACACCTCTATTTGGGCGCGACACACGAATTCATCGCAAGCTGCCGATACGCAATTACCTTGCTCGGACGTTCCTCGGTCGGCAGGCTCGGCATTTTTCTGAACGCCACCGCGGATCTGGGTCACGTTGGATCCGCCTCGCGCTGGACTCTGGAAATCTCGGTCGTCCAGCCCGTGGTCGTCTATCCCTACATGAAGTTCGGTCAGGTCGCCTTTTGGGAGTCGGTGGGGCCCAGCGTCCCGTACCAAGGGAGTTACCTAGGTGATACGGAACCCGAACGGTGCAAAGATGGTGAGCTGATCGAAGCGCAACACAGAGCCTGATATTGATTCTTTCGGGACCAGCGATAAGGGACGCCGTCGCCTCCGGCGAGATAGTGATCGATCCCTTCGACCCCTCTCAATTGAGCCCCAATTCCTACGATTTTAGGTTGGGCAATCGCTGCAAAGTATACCGAGACCAGGTACTCGATACCGCACGTGTCAACGAAGTCGACGCCTTCGAGCTGCCTGCCGACGGCATGACTCTCGCTCCCGGTCGTCTCTATCTGGTCAACACGCTGGAGCGGATGGGTAGCACCCGTTACGTCCCGATCATCAGGGGACGTTCTTCCGTCGGCCGTCTCGGGCTCTTCATCGATGTCACCGCCGATCTCATCGATCTCGGGTCGATCAACCAATGGACGCTTCAGCTCGCGCCCGTGCTGCCGGTGAAGGTCTATCCGGGCATGAGGATCGGCCAGGTCACCTTCTGGTGCGTGAAGGGCGAGCCGGTCCTATATTCAGGAAAATACGCAGGCCAAAGCAGTCCGGTGGAATCGTTGATCCACAGGGACATCGAGGGTGACGATCCATGAAGATAACGGAATTGGCCAACCAGGGCGTCGACGCCGTGTTCGATGCCCTGCACGGCAATATCGACCTTTCGGATTTCGACAGCAAGAACGGCGACCAGGTTCGCCGAATAATCTCGGCGCCCTTTCTGCAGCGTCTCCGGCGCATCAAGCAGCTCGGCTTTGTGTCGCAAAATTTCCTTTCGGCCACGCATAACCGCTATTCGCACGCGCTGGGCACCGTGCACATCATGCGGAAACTCATCCGGCAGCTAGAGAAGACGGACTTGTTCGACCGCGCGCTTCCGAGCGCTTATGCGATGACGCGCGACGAACAATTCGCCAAGTCCAGGAAGAATTCGGGCGCTGCGAGGCTGAAGCAGCATCTCATCATTTGCGCCGCCATTCAGGATGTGGGCGAATTGCCGTACGAGAAGGCTACGGCGAAGATATTCTCTCCCGGAGAAAGAATCCGTCGTGCTCTCAGAGACGCGAACGTCGATCTTCATCAGATGTCCGACAAGGACGCCTTCACGCTTTCGTTCATCTGGATCGAAGAATACGCGCAAGAGTATTTCGAAGGCCTCAACAAGAATCTGCTCACTTACCTTATTTCGGGCCTCGTTCCGAAAGGCCGTACCGCGGACGCGGAGCTAGGCGCCTTGAGGCAGATGCTGGACGGCAACACGATCGACGCCGACCGCCTCGACTATGTCTATCGCGATGCGTTTCATACGATAGGCGTCCATCACACGCCCGACGCGCTGATCGATTCAATCGTGGAATACGATCAGAGCGGCCCAGCCCTGTGGCACGTCCGGCCAATAACCGAGTTCATTGTGACAAGGGCGATGCTTTGGTCGAACGTCTATCTTTCGCCCGAAAACCGCTTTCGTGTGATCTTGTTAAGGAGGGCGCTCAAGGAGTTGCTCGATCCCAAGGGAAAGCACGTCCAGACTCTGCTGAAGAAGTGGCTTCCGAACGAAATGACGCCCGAGAACTTCTTGGCGGTCGACGACCCCTTCATCGACGCGCTCGTGAACGACGCCCGCGAAAAGGGTCTCGACCTGGCCGACGCCAATGCTCTGGAAATTCTCGAGGATGGAGGCACCGGGTACGAATACAAGTGGGTGGCATTCTCGAACGAAGACCGCCCGCTCGCGACGCCGATCAGCACACCCGCGAACTTCTATTGGGACACCTACGCCGACTACCGCCAACGAACTCACACCCTTTACACTCCCGAAAGCATCCGGATAGTCGGTCCGAGATACTCCCTCCTCGACGAAGGCGTTTATCTCGAGCACTGCATCGGTCCGTTCTCGAAGCTGTTGGGATTCGGCGATACAGCCGCGAACGTCGCCGACACGTGGCCCGCGCTGCCCATGCCGGAGCATATGGTATGGTTCGTTCCGAGCAACGCGGACGCCAAGCAAGACCCATGGCGGAGTCTCTTCGACGCAAAAGGTTCGGCTCAACTCACCACGCAGTTGGAACTGAACGATCCGCTCGGGGGCATTGATTTCGAACCGGATACGAGAGAGCACCCGGATTGCACCGGCCCTGCGATCTTCCTCGCGTTCGCATGGGAAGACCGAGAATACGTTTCGCGCCTCGCATCCATTCTGCTCGATCTCAAGCGCCGCTATTTCGTTCTTCTCAACAACTTCTCCGGCTACGGGCAGAGCACCGTCAAGAATAGCGAGCAAGCTGTCGACGAGGCCGAAGCCGTAATCCTGCTGGCGTCGACCGGCTATAAGAAGAAATGGCGGACGATAGTGGAGGGACCTATCTTCGGGGAAGTGTCGCGGATGATCTCCAGAAGGGAGCTGGTCCCGGTCGTACCGATGGGGCTGGATTCGTTCGTGGACTTGAAGGACGATTTCCCTTGGGGATTGCTCACCAGTGACTCGAAAATGCCGTTCATGGAAACCAATCTGAGAGGAGCTTCCACGGAAGCGTTTCGAAACACCGTCGTCGGCGTCCTGCAGGCGATCGAAAAGCACAAGAAGCCATGAAGATCTCCTTCGATCCAACTTGGTCTATCGCTCAGATCGGGGAAAAGAAGCTGATCGAAACGGTGTTACGTCCGCTGTTCGCTCCGCCGGACGGGGACGAAATAATAGGTGACGACTGCGCAGCCTTGAGCGTTCCCGAGGGAGCTCTGGCGCTGCTATCGACCGACCGGGTTCCAGCCGATCTGATGGCCTACAAGGCCGGATTGCTCGATGCCCGAGGATTGGGGCGATACCTTGCGCTGTTGAATTTGAGCGATATCGCTGCCTGCGGCGGTCTCCCCCTCGCTCTGCTGTTCAACTGCGCCCTTCCGGCGAACTTTTCCTTGCACGCGCTTGTCGATATCGCGACCGGTATGAGAGACCTAACCGCTCAATTCGGCGCGATCGTCGCCGGCGGAGATCTGAGTTCGAGCGTGGAGATCAGCCTCTCGGCGACGGCTTTCGGCTATGTCGAGAAAGAATTGAGGTTGCCGCGGCGCGGTGCGTCGCCAGACGACACGATATTCGTAACCCGGCCGCCGGGACTGACCACGGTCGGACTACGATACTGCAAGTCGCCGTCCGATTTCGACTGGTTGTCGCTCCAGGAAGTCGACAGGTTGCGAAATCAGTTTTCGTGCCTCGAACCGGAGTTCGAAATCGGGCGTACATTGGCGGCGTCCGGCCATTGCACGTCCTGTATGGACAATACCGACGGCGTGGGGCAGAGCCTCTCTGAACTCGCGGCGGAATCGAGAAGCGCGTTCGTGGTGCGCGTTGACGAACTGCCTTTGGACCCTTTGGTTGTCCGCTCCGCGGAGAAAAGCGACGAGGACCCGATCGCGCTGGCGCTGGGGCCGGGGGCCGACTTCGGGCTTATAGGCACCCTGGCCGGGAAATGGGACCAGGAGCGCGCGCGAACGTTGCACCCCCGGATCGTGCCGGTCGGCTCGGTCGCCGAAGGACAGGGAGTGCATTTAAGTCGCGATGGCACGGATGAGCCGTTTTCGCCGCGCGGGTGGGAATACTTCTCTTCCGGTTAGTCCAATTGCCTTTGGGCGTAGTCGAAAGTTTCGACCCGATGCGATCGGTTGGGGTTCGTCTTGTCGTCCCGCCTACTTCGGCGTTAAGGCCGAAGATAAGGCGAAAACGCATTTTCTAGGGCTCAGTAGGTGATGGGAGCGAAAGCTGCCTCGGCCAGCCGATAGGCCCGGGATTTCCCTAGGTCGAATAGCTGCATCGAGAGGCTAAAACGGCGGCTGAGTTGGGGAGGCGGCATCATGTAAGCGGTTGCAGGCAGGTCGGTGGGGCCGAATCGATCTTGCGATTTCTGTCGAAAACCCGCTGACTACGGCCAGATTCCATGCGGGCGGGCAGCGCAGACTGTACGGTCGGGGCTGATGTGTCGAGGGAAATGCGGATGAGTGCGAAACGCGACGCCCGGTCCAATGGAAGTTCGCCATCGACTCTAGCATTGGACCTCGTCCGACGACTGGAACGCCTGGATCCCAAGAAGACCCACCTTCTGATTTCCTGCAGCAAGACCAAGGGGACGCATCGGGCGCCCGCCGGCGAGCTGTACACGTCGGCGCTGTTCATAAAATCGCGCCGATTGGCGGACGCCTATCAGGTGCCGTTCAGCATCCTGTCGGCCAAGCACGGCCTGGTAGCGCCCGACGAGCCGATCGACCCTTACGACGTCACGCTCAAGGGGGCCGACAGGCAGTTTCGCGATCAATGGGGCAAACGCACCGCTAGGCAGATCGACGACGCGTTCGCCGTCGGCAAGCGCCTGCTTCTGCTTGCCGGCAGCGACTATGTCGAGCCGCTGCGGGAAAACCTGCCCCGTTTCGCCCGGCGCGTCGAACTTCCGCTCGACGGCCTCTCGCTTGGGTTGCGGCTGAGCGTCCTCGATAACGCCTACCGGATCTGCAACAGGCAGAAGTTCATCGCGGATTTTTACGGTCTACTGGAGCGGCTGTCGGGCTCCCTCGGACGTCGAACCCTGCCCGAGATCGTCGCGGGAGGCTTACCTCCGAAAGGCGTGTATTTCTTCTTCGATCCCGCGGAGCCGACGTCCTTCTCGAAAAAGCTGCCCAGACTCGTGCGCATAGGCACGCATGCCGTCTCGCTGGGCTCGAAGGCGACGTTGCGCAATCGATTGCGAACGCACTTCGGAACCCGCGAAGGTGGCGGCAACCATCGCGCCTCCGTGTTCAGGCTGCACGTCGGACAGTCATTGATCGCACGACACGGCAGACAAGACGAGTTTCCCGATTGGGGCAAGGGTCAGAGTGCCGTGAAATCGATCACCGAGCGCGAGGAGCGAATGGAGCGGGAAGTGTCGGCCTATCTGTCGCGACTGCTGGTCCTCTACATTCCGATCGAAGATAACGCCGGAAAATCGAGCATGCGGGCCGTGATGGAGCATCACCTCATCGCGCTGATGACCGAGGACCGGGCTTTTCTAGAAAAGACTTCCGAGGATTGGCTCGGTCGCTGGTCCAGTCGGCCGGAGATCGCGACGTCCGGACTTTGGAACGTCCGTAGCGTCGGCGAGCGAGCCGACCTCAAGATCGTCGAGATGCTCGGGCGGCTCATGGACAAATCCGTGCCCGCTGCAAAGACCTAGAGAGTGCGATGCCGCGTATTTCCGATTCGCTGAAGAAGGCCGCGAAGAAACAGGAATCTCTTCCGGTGTGGCTCACGCACATGTGGCAACGGCAGCATGAGCACCGTCAACTCTCGCTGTTGCTCGGCGCCGGCGTGTCGATGGACGCGGGCTGTCCCGGGTGGAAGGCCCTCGTGGACAGACTTGCCGCCGAGGAAGGCGTCGAAGCCGACGAGATCAAGCTCCACCGCGAGGACGGTCTGCAGGAATCTTACCTGACGGAGATGCTCTTTCAGAACCACTCCGCGAAGGAAAAGTCGCGCCAGCGGTCGATGGACCGCAGAATCCTAAAATTCCAGATCTCTTCGGCTTGGTACGCGAAGATTCACAAGTGCCTCTATGCGGACGTCCAAACCGCGAAGTTCGACGATTTGTTGGCACGCCACTCGTATCTTTCCGACCTCGGCGAACTCGTCTACAAGACGTCGTTCACGGTGAATTTCAATTTCGACGACGTCGTCGACGAAGCGACCTACCTGTACGCGAAGGAAACCGGCAAGCCGAGCCCGGAAATTCTGATGGAGCCGCGGCCGGAAACCCGTCGCTCGGTTCCGGCGGTCTACCATATCAACGGATATATCCCCCGTGAGGAAATCCGACGCCGGAGCGAAACGGTCACGCTCTCGGAAGACGCTTTCGCCGACGTCATGCTTTCGACAAACGCCATCGCATCCGAATTCATCAACGCCAAATTCGCCACCAACACGTTTCTCATCCTCGGATCGTCGCTTTCGGACGGTTCTCTGAAGAACATGTTGCGAGGCGGAGCCAACCGCAATGCCGCGAACCATCACTACATTGTCTATTGGGAAGATCCGACGAAGAAACCCAGGACGAAAAGACAGCGTGACGACATCTCGGCCGTGAACCTGAACGTCTACAATCTGATCTCGATCTTCCTCGACACCGAAGAGCTGAAGAGCATGATCAGGATACTCAACATCACGGACCCGGTCCGCTTCGCGGACGAAATCGCGGGAATATCTGGCGATAAGATTTCGCGTCGATATTACCTCGTAGGCCCGGTCGCCGGCGGCAAATCGTCGACCTTGGCTTCGCTCCGCTGCTTCAGTACCCACGAGGAATGGTCTGGAAGACCTCCCGCCGTCATGTATCAGAAGGAAAGCCTGCTTTCCCCGGATCAACAGCAGGATGTAGACGATTTTCTATTTCCTCAACTTGCCGGCAAGAACAGTAGGATGTCGAGCGCCGGTCCGGGCGTGCATGTGATGGATCGCGCATACTTCGACCTGTTTGCATTTTCGCAAGACAATCCGAAGGAAGTCCTTCGCAAGGCCAAGGAACTCAGGCGACGGATCACTGGACCGAGCAGCGGCGGCTTCGCCGACGGTCACATCATCTTCCTCGATGCAGAAAAGAACGAGCTCAGCCAGCGTATGGCCAAGCGAGGCAGACCGAAGGGCCGCCTTGGCCGAATCTCGTACGATGCCACCAGCCTGGTCAAGCAGTCGGCGCATTTGAAGGAGATCTATCGTCCCCACAAGCATTCCGTCTTCGATACGACGCACGACGACAGTTCGTCCGTCGCCCGAACGGTCGCCAGATTTATCCTGCTCGGCAAATATGATCCCTTCGACTTCAACAAGCGCCTGAAGCAGGTCATCGCGGCGCGCGGAAACATATGATTTCGAACAGACCATGCGTGTACCTCGCTGCTCCGCTCTTTTCGGACGGCGAGCGCGCATCCAATCGCGACATAGCAAGGCGTCTTTCCGGCGCCGCGGACGTCTTCGTGCCGCAGGACGACGGTCTGCTTCTCGTCGATCTCGTCGAGCAGGGCATGCAGATCGAAGAGGCCAAGCGCAGGATATTCCAGGCTGACGTGGCGGCGATTACCCGCTGCGACGTGTTGGTCATCGTGATGGATGGCCGTTCGATCGACGAGGGGGCTTCCTTCGAGCTCGGCTACGCTTACGCGTCAGGAAAGGTCTGCGTCGGGCTGAAGACCGACGTCCGATCGCTGCTCCCGATCGGCGACAACCCGATGATCGAGTGCGCCGTGCGCCGCATATTCCGCCAGGTCGAGGATCTCGCCGAATGGCTTTCGGGGGTCGCATGGAAGCCGTCCTAGGAAGCGCCGCGCTGGTCCTGTTTTCCGGCGGGCAGGATTCCACGACCTGTCTGGCCTGGGCACTGTCGCGGTTCGACATGGTCGCCACCATCGGCTTCGGTTACGGACAACGGCACGCGGTCGAACTTGAGGCACGCAAGGTCATATTTGACCGCATCGCTGCCGAGTATCCGGAATGGAAGCGCAGGCTGGCATTCGACCATGTGGTGCAGCTCGAGCTCATCCGAGAATTAGGGCGCGAACGATTCGACAATGGCCCCGAGACGGTCGGCGAATTCGAGACGGGAAAGAGATACATCCCGGCCCGTAACCTGCTCTTCGTGACGATGGCGGCGATCGTGGCGTTCCGGACAGGCATCTCCGACTTGGTTTGCGGCGTCAGCGAGGCCGAATATTCGGGTTATCCCGACTGCACCGAGACGGCGGTCAGCGCGATGGAGGCGGCGGTCTCGGCGAACACCGGCCGGAAGATTCGCGTTCATGCGCCGCTGATGGACAAGACCAAAGCTGACGTCTGGCGGCTCGCCCAAGAGCTCGGCGGAGGCACGTTCGTCGACCTTATCGTAAGGGACACGCACACCTGCTACGCAGGCCAAAGGAACATCGAACACGCATGGGGTTTTGGATGCGGCGACTGCAATGCCTGCCGTCTCCGTTCGAAGGGTCATAGGGAATTTACGGCCGGCGGCGCTCTCGGATAAGAGTTTCTTCATCGGATCGGCGGGAAAGCATTTTTCGATCTGTGCATCGCGGACAAGGATATTGGCTTTGCGAGCCAGCCTATTAGGGTTTCGTCGCAAGAATAGCGACGATCCTTTTTCTTTTAGCTGCCGAGCGAACGAGCATGGTTCCCTGCTGCGATTGAGGCAGCCATTCGAGAAGCCGCTGGACGCCCAGGCGCGTCGAAGCTTCATCCGCGCAATTGGCGATCAGCACGATCTGGACGGCCTGGACCGGATCGACGACGTAGACGCCGAAGGGCGCGGAGACGACCGTCGCATTGGGAAAGCCGAGCATGCGCTGCGCCTGAGTTTCCGTCGCGCCCTTGTGACAAGCGACGAGATGGACAGGTCCTCCGTCCACGCCCGCGAGCATGGCGGAAAGCTCATCATCCCGCAGATGCGGCTGCCCTACCATTTCGCGTGCCGCGGCTACGGACATCGCGTCGGGAACGGCGCCGATGCGGAACAAGACCTTCTTGTTCTCGACGTTGGCGACGCAAGCGCTCCGGTCCGACGAGGTCTTCGCGCCGAGAGCGGCCCGGATCGCATCGATCATGCGGCCGCTGCGCTCCGCATAGTTCAGGCGATTCCAATCCAGAGCCGGACCGAGATATCTTCTGCCACGGCCGGCCTCCGATACGCCTCGTTGCACGAGCTTCACCGTCATGGCGGAGATCGTGCGTCTGATCGCTTCCTCCAGTGCGGCTGGGGTCTTCGCCGACGGTTGAAAGCGGTTCTCGACCTCCATCCTCGTCTGGAACGCGCGATCCGGAGCCTTCGATGGCCTACTGGTGGCATCGCGTTCGAAGATATCGACGATCGACACCTTTCCGGGTGCGACAGAGTACGCAGTCATGAACTCCGCGTGGCATATCCCGACCGAGGCATATTCGCCCCGTCCAGTCCAGCCAGCATTGCCATTGTAAAGCGCGACGAGAATGTCGCAGTCGCGTGCCTGCCGCATGCACTCGTCCCACGAGTCCAGTTCGGCCGTCTCGGCCGCGTCCTCGTTAATCCAGACCTCGTAGGGTTTTCTCCCGAGGACGACGGCGTTCTCGATTTCCTTCTTCATCTTCAGCCGCAGATCGCTCAGTCTGACCCCGTCCTTCGAAGTCAGCGGAAACTGGTCGTTGCAGCGGCTTGAGAGCATCACCCGAATTTTGGAGGATTTGGCCATTTCAACATTCCTGCCGCACGATGCCGATGAACGGACCGGTGCGGCGGCCAGCCCTGAGCAGATCCTCATCGACGCGAGCGATGCCGTCGTGGCCCTGTGTCAGCGGTGATCGCGGCAGATCACTCGTCCGCGACGGGCAGCGCTTCAATGTCGACAACGACCGATCCATCCTCGTCTTCCGGCACGACCAGCCTGTCTCCGAAGATCTTGCGCATATAGGGAAGATCGTACGTACAATAGATCGTATAGTCGTCATCGCCCCGCGCCTCTGCGAGCCATTTCATTGCCTTCTCGTGAGGATTTGGAAACTTCACGTGGTCGCCTGAAACGACGTAGGCGTCCGCCGTCACCGTCGAGAAGAACTCGGCGTCCACGTTGTTCTGGCTGCCGTGATGCATCAGCTTCAGGAGCTGTACGTGCAATCTGCCGTCGGCGTCGAGCATACGCCGCCGCGCAAGACCTTCGATGATCTTGTCGCCCCTGGCATCGCCGGTCAGAAGAGCGCGTCTACGGCCGAAGCAGGCCATGACGATGATGCTGGACAGATTGTAGGGCGACCGATCCGAATATGCGGCGGTGATGCTCTGGCGGCGCTTCCGCTTCCATTGCTTTCGGAGCTTCTCGAGCTCTTCAGCGTTTGGACCGACGACCTGAAGCTGAAGACCGCCGAAAGGGGCATCGTCCATTCCGTCCCGCAGCAACACCAACGGCTGATACGGCGCGTTGCAACGGTGATCGATGCCGTGCCGCTTGGCGAAGGCATGGAGCATCTGGCCTTGGGGGACCGAGGACAGGACCTTTCCGTACCATCGATCATCGGTCTTCGCAGTGGGCGACGTCAGCGACGCTGTTACGCCCTGGACAGCCGGATCGTCTTCGATTTCGTGGTCAAGCAGTCCTTCCAGACTGTTGTGCCAAAGAATGCCGATATCCGCCGGCGCGTCGCCGTTCTCGACGTCGTCCGCGAAGTCCAGGATTCCCTGAATATGATCGTCATCGATGTGGCTGACCATCGTGAGATCTAGCTTCAGCGGCGCTTGTCCCAACTCTTCGGCCAGCGCCGTGAGCCTGGGTTTAAGCCACTTCGGGTACACGGTATCCGGGCCACCGTCGATCAGGGCCACCTTCCTGTCCTTCGGCTCGTCGCTTTCGCCCCATTGAAGGATGAGGCAATCGCCGTGTTTGGCTTTCAAGGCTTCGAGTTTGAACATCGACTTCCCCTCAAATCGATTGCAGTGCGCGAAGAACGTCCAGAAGCCCGTGACCCTGGAAATACCGCTCTCGGCCCAGGTCGCTTGCCGTTTCGCACAAAATGCGCTTGATGCGGGCCGGGTTGCCCATCAGCTCCACGTTGCGCGCTATCAGCATGGCAGCCGCGCCACTGACATGGGGCGCGGCCATACTTGTGCCGTCCAGGCGCATGGCGGAGTCATCCAGCGTGGGCGCGAAGATCTTCTCGCCCGGAGCCACGAGATCCGGCTTTATCCGGCCGTCTCCGGTCGGGCCGCGACTGGAAAAGTAGCTGACGCCGTAATTGTACGGCTCGATCCGATGCGTCGACCCGACCGTTATCACGCTTTCGGCGTTACCGGGGTCGGTGATGCTCACAGGACAGTATTGATCGAACGGCTCGCTGTTTGGAGCCGAGAAACGCCTGTATCCGAGATTTCCGGCGGCCGCGACCACCACGATGCCCGAAGCCACGGTGTTTTCTGCTTCCTCGCAGATCGGGGTCTGGCCGCATGCGTAGGTGGCGGCTTCGTGCAGTAACGAAAGACTAAGGTTGGCGCCGTGGACTCTCTGACGGTCCGCGTTGGCGTTCAGATATCGCAGGAACTGCAGCGCCGACATGATGATAAATTCGCTGCTCCTGCCCTTGAAGCCCGTGATCCGGACGTCGATCAGTCTGATCTGCGGACACATTCCCTGCAGTCGTTCGCCACCAGGCCGAGCCCAATCGGCTCCGAGTATGCCGGCCACGTGCGTTCCATGACCGTCCGTCGGCTTGGCGTCGAGGTAGGTTGCGTCATGCTCGATCCGGAGAAACGGCTTGAGGACCTCCCAATCGATGGCCCGTGATCGCTTGATGCGCGTCGCGATCTCGTTCAGCGAGGTCGTTTCGAATTTGCTGTCCTTCAGCCTGTAGCGCTGCGGCAGAGCCTCGATCTTGCCCAGCAACAATTCCTCGATGTAGCCGAAATCATATGTCTCCACGACCCGAGAACTCTTCAATCGATTGAGCTCTCCGAGCCGATCGACGTCCTCCGACCGCTTCTTCGCTGCCAATCCCTTGGCATCGAGCGCAACCTGGTCCACGAAGGCCGGGTGGGTCGCGTCGATGCCGCTGTCGATGATCGCCCAAGTCACCGGCTTGCAATCGATCTCGAACAGCCGCTTCGCGGCGTCTGCCTTAACGGTCTTCACCGAGTGGGTTAGAGCGAAGCGAACCTCACGATTGCGGTTCACGGCATATATTGGGCAGGGGCTTCCGTCGTCCTTCTTTCGGGGTTTCGCAGGCGGATCGGGAAGGCGGCCGCCCAATAACGATGTCCATCCCTCCAGCGCCATTTCCGCGATCTTCTCGCCGCCACGCTGCGATCGATCCTCATCGCTCGACGAGCGGATCTCGTCCACGGCGCTATGGATGGCTGCCCTGACGTCCGCTTTTCCAGCACGGTCGCCGGCACATCGGGCGATCACCCCGGCGACGCGGATGAACGCCAACAACTTGGGAAACGGATATCCCTCTCGCTCCGGCCGAAGCTGGTCGTCCCACATCTGGCCCTTCCGGGGGAGTAGACCATCGAAGGCCGGTTTGCTGGCCGCAGCGGAATCGCGTCCTTCGGCAATGTCGCAATACCATCTCGTGAGCGGGACCACGCCTAACACGAGATCGGCAAGAGAAAGCCAGGAAGAGACGACGGTCCGGTTGTAGACGGTCTGAGTGAACTCGAACCGATCCTTCAGCCGATCACTCATGCGCTTGGACACGATGGCCGGAGTGCTGTCGAGATGAGGTTCGAGCAGTACGGCGACGCGATCGTCCGGATCGTCCTTGAGAGCTTCTTCAAGGTATCTCGTCCAGACGTCAGGGAGCACCGGACCGTCCTGGGTGAACCGGCGATGCGAACCGCCACCGTAGAGGATCGTCTCCACCCAATTGCGAATCTCACTCATATACGGTCGCTTTTTCCGCGGCTTGAACGGATAACCTTTCAACGGCGACGCTTCGCGTCACCTAGGAGGTTCCCGGGGCTGACCATGTTTCGGATCACCCTCTGGAAAGCGCGCCGGCTCGATTGTGCATGCCGCGAAGCTCTGTCGCACCGACCCTTCGGTAAAAATCGGTCCCGCAAGACCTTTGAATGCAGTTCGGGGTCGCTCGGTGGAATCTGCCCGAATGCGGCGTGTCAGGTCTCGGGAAGATCAGATCGTTTCGGTGGACGACATCAAGGCTCGTTGCTTTCTCGGCACTCGGCTCGTTTGGCTCGAACTCTGCTTTCTCGAGGTGGCCAGTGGCCATCATGATATCATCCGCCAAGGCCGGCGGACTCTCGGCCAGCAGAAAGGCCGTCCTTCGCTCGTGCGAGATCGCGAGACGTCGCGCTTTTCTACCGGTTCCGACCGAAACGTCACATCATCTGGCAGCTTTTCGGAGAAAAGCCGCAGCGTTATCAATTCTCCGCCGAGTTAGCGCTGCGGAGGCGCGGTCCGGACGGAATGCGTACCCGTATGTACGTCCCTGCGACGAGGCGCGAGTTACCAACTTCGAACGCGAGGCCGAACGTCTGTTGGTCTGGCCATGGGTTCGTTTCGGACGACCATCAGCAATCCTGCTATCCGCAATCAGTTGGTCTGCGACAAGTCCAGCAGCAAGGCGCTCGCGGCCGTATATAGGTTCGCTTTCGGCGATTAGACCTGCTTGCCCAGTACAAGGAGCAGGAAGATTGCGTCACGACGTTTGGGCTGCCGCACCACGGATCCGTGAAGAACTACTCGTCCGCGGTGGTCACGGCATTCCGCCCCCGAACCTGCTTTGTATCGGTGAAGCCACCGAAGAACTGGCAGCATCCCAACCAACCGTCATGGCGGACGTCGCCGACCAGGGAGCGGCCGGAATTCACGTCAACGACACCGAAGCCAGCGCGTTCAGCGAAGCATTCCCTCGATAAAGGTCGCGCGAGATGCCCGTCGTCTCGGAAGGCGGTAGGCAATCCGGGGCCTCAGGTCAGGGCAACCAGAGCTGATTCCCTGACCTGACCGTCCCTTGACGGCGATGGGAGGAGAGGGCGCTCCCGCGTCGCACACTGAAGCACATCGTAGCCCTTCGACGGATGGACAACCGTAGCTTGTCCAATTACCATGAACGGAAAGGGAACGATGTCGGGGCGTCCTGCCGGTTAGGGCGGCTACCGGGCGGGGGAAGTATTTTGCTGTTCCGATACCTAAATGACGATGCATTTCTGGCGTTTTCGCGAGAGCACAAGCATCTTTACTCCCTCATTTTGTTGGATTTGTACGACCGCTTCTTCACTGGCGCTCCGGCCTTCCCGACCCCGCAGGAGGTCACGCACGCAATCTACGACGTGATGCGGGCCAACTCATCGCTTTGGAACGAGAGCGACGATTTCGGCGAGCCACTGCCCGAGGTTGTGTCCGCTGGACGAAGGCGGATTAAGCGCGCTGCGACGACCAAGACTGAAACGGCGGACCGAGCACTTCTCATTGCGCGGCAACTCTACCAACGCCTGATCGCTTGGGGCTGGCTCGAGGAAGAGGAATACGGCCTACGCGTGACCGTCGAAATGTCGATGGGACCGCTCTTGGTGATCCAACGCCTGGCCAGCCTGAACAAGGATGTCTCACAGAGGTTCGGTGGTCTCATCGTTACCGTCCGCGTAAATCTCGAGGCAGTGGAGAAACTCAACCCAACGGTCGTCGAAAGGAAGCAGCGGGAAGTCGCCCTAGCACTGCGGGAGGCACGTAACCAGGTAGACCAGTTCACGAAGAGCCTGCGGGCTATCCTGTCGGACCTGAAGCGGATCCGCCGCACAGTCATGGAATCAAAGACTGTCGGTGATCGGCTCGAGGCGTTCTTCGAGGAATTCGTAGAGCAACTCCTGTTGCGGGATTTCGAGTCGATCCTGACGTTCAACCATCCATACCGGTTCAGAGATACTATCGTCGATCTCGCGAGGCGGATTGCCCATACGCCTGCAACGATGCAGGTGCTTTCGGAGGAGTATGTAACTGCGGGCGTGTCGCCGTCCATGTCGGAGGCGATCCTTGATGTCGAGGGAGATCTTCTCGCGATCGAAAGCACGTTCGGCCATATCGGCGAAATGTTCGAACGGATCGAGGCTTTCCGCCGTCAATTGGAGGCGCGTGTTCGGAACACCATCAAGTACGCCGAACGCGGGACCCAGGGGCTGGTGGGCCGGGCTGGGGATCTGGTGCGTCGTCTAGACGCGCTCATCGCGCGTGGGCGCCACGCGAACGCTACCGTCGAATGGAGCCTCGAACCGCTTCGGTCCCCTTGGTCGGAATTTCACCATGCGCCGAGCCGTGAGCCGCGCAAACCTATTGAACTGAAGCCCTTAGGTGACTGGCCAGACGATCCCCTGTACGAGCTCCGTAAGGAACTGCGTCGGCGATACATCGAGAGAATTGCGCCCGGTCCCGAGGAAGTTCAGCGTTTTCTCGAGAGAGAGGTGCCTGTCGCGGGTACACGGGAAGCTCGATTTATGGCGCTCAAAACCGTTGACGACTTCCTGGCGTTCGACGCCGCTCGCAGATTCGCCTTAACCAATGAAATTCCCCCAGAGGTGGGGCTTCACTTCGAGCTCGAGTTTGCTCCGGATTCTCCGCCACATGATAGCGAGTGGTTGCGGTGCTCCAATTTCATAGTCAGGCGCCATACCGCCGCGAGGCGCCGCCATGTTGAGTGAGTTCGAAGCCATCGAGCGCAGCTTGGGTGCCGAAAAGGCCGCCGACCTCAGGAAGGCGGTGCATTTTCTGTTGAGGCGGCAGTTCATCTTCGCCGGCGATCCGCGAACCGGTACGGTCTACAACTTGATCATGGACGGCCGCTTTCGATCGGTGATCGACGAGTTCTTCGACAGTTGCGGATACCGCGTGCATCGGGACACTGAAGCTCAGTGGGCCGGCATCACCGCTATCGGTGAAGACGTGCCGTTGCCTCGAATGAAGCTCGACGAGACCATCGTTATCCTGGTGTTGGCCGCCCACTGGCAAGACGAGGTTAACGTCGGCGCGGTCGAAGACCGCGCCATGGTCGTCACGACGGTGAATAATCTGTTCGACCGCTACAAGGACATGGTTCAGCCAAACGGTTCAAGCGCAATCTCACTGGGGCGTTTCCGGGAGATATTGAAGGAGGCCTCTCAAAGGAGTCTCGTCGACGTCGGTGACTTCGACAGCGAGGCGCAGGACTTCGAGGTAGCGATACGTCCGATGATAAAGCTGATCAGCGGCTCGGACCCCCTGCAGCGGATCGAACGTTATGTCCGATCTCTTGAAGTGAGCGGGCCCCAGACGACTGATGGAGGCGAGTCGTGATGGAGCTGCGTCATGTGTCCATGGTCAACTGGCACCTCTTCGACGTCGAGGATTTCGATCTGGCGGGACATGTCGGGGTGTTCGGCGAGAACAGATCCGGCAAGTCGACCATTCTCGACATGGCTCAAGTGGTGTTGACCGGTGGGAACAAGAATGTTCAACGCCTCAACGCGGTCGCTGGCGACAAGGGAAAAAGTCGTAGTGCTTCCAAGCGAACTATCGTCGACTATTGCCTCGGCGCTTTGGGTGAGGATGAACGCAAGCGAGAGCATGCGCGCACCTATATTTGTCTCGGTTTCGTCGACACCGAGGGCAAGCGGCCACCGGTGTCGATTGGAATGGCGATCGAGGCCAGGCGGTCGGAGACCAACGAAACCGTGCTCGGCCGATTCGTGGTCACCGGCAGGATATTGAAGGCCGCAGACTTCATCGAGATGCGAGACGGCAAGCGATTTGCGGCAGAATGGGACGATGTTCGCAACCGGGTCGTCTCGGCCGTCGGACAAGAGAACTTCGTCAATCACCGGGACAAGGCGATCGACTACGTTCGAGAGTATATGCGTAAGCTGGTGCCGCATGCCTCGATTGTGGGCGAGCAGAACGCGAATTCGCTCCAAAAGGCCGTCGTGAATGCGATGACCCTGGATCACGATCAGACGGCCACCGAGTTCGTGAGAAACTACATTCTCGAAAAAAATAACATGAAGGTGGGGGAGCTTCGGGAGTCGATCCGAACCTATCGTAATATCAACGATACAATCCGCACGATGCGGGAGAAGCTCGAGAGGCTAATCGCGCTGCGAGGCATTCTGGTAGAGCTTGCGGAATCCCATGAGCGTAAGGCTCGTGAGCAATGGATATCAAAACGGGCCAATTGGCTTGGCGCACGTACGGCCTACCTGGCGGAAGTCGCGAAATTCACTCAAGAGGCGGCGAAGCGCGACGCGGCCAAGACTGAGATTGACTTCATCGATGGCGACTTGAAGGCAATCGAGACCGAAATCAGAAGACTTGATATCGCAATCTCCGAGCATGATGCGAAGAGCGGACGGAGTACGCTCGCCCAGTCGCTGTCCTCGGCCTTGCAGGCGGGTCAACGTGCAATCGTTGAATTCGAGCGGAGATTGGAGTCTGTCCGCTCTCTGCAAGCGCTGAGTGCAATGAGGGATTTCGGCTTCGACGAGTTCATCCCGTTGATTTCTGGGCTGACGCGGGCGGCGGTGAATGCGTCCATAGAGCGGCCTACCGGCGGCTTGCTGGATGCGGAGACGCGGCTGCTTGCCTCCGATCGGACTCTGGTTCTGAAGGTAGATCAGGCGCGGCGAGATCTGATCCGGAAGGCTGAAGACGAGAGGGAGCGGGCCCGGCTGCTCGATGATCGACTTCGTCGCCACACAGCTGGCGGAGCCTCGATCCATTTGAGCCCGGACACGGAGCGCTTGTGTCTCAAATTACAGCAAGAGGGAATGTCGCCGCGCGTGCTCTGCAATTTGGTGGAACTTTCGGACGTCTCTTGGACGGCGGCAGCCGAAGGCCTTTTGGGCCGAGACCGGGAAGCGGTCTTCGTCGATCGATCCGATATCGTGCGCGCCACGGCCGTCTTCAAGGAAGGTCGTCGAGAGTTCCGTCGTGCTTCATTGGTGAGCTTGAACAAGCTCGATCCCAATGGTCCTGGGCCCCGCGCAGGAATGTTTCCTACGCTTTTCAAATCAGACGACCGGGATGCCATTGCATTCATTATTCGAAGGCATGGGACGGTGCGACTGGCGGATACGCTCGCTCAGTTCAACGAGCCGGGTCGGGCGATCATGAAGGACGGCCTCTACGACGACGGCTTGGTGCGAACGCATCGCGCGGCCGAGCTGTCGGACTTCAAGATCGGCAGAGCGGCGCAGATGCAAGCCTTTCGTGACCTGAAAGATCAGGCCGAACAGCTCTCCGAAACACATGCGAAATCCGAGGGCGCCGCTAAGCACGCTGACGCGGCATACGTGCAGCTCGGCAGATTCTTTGATGACAAATTGCCATCCTTTAAGAGCATCATTGGAGAATATGAAAAATCAGTCTTGGAACGGCAGGAGCTCGAGCAACGTATCGCGGCGCTAGACGGCGCCGGTGACGGCGGCTTGAAGCAAAAGCGGCAAGCCCAATTGGACCTGAAGCGCCATCGCGCCGGACAGAGGACCCCGCAAGAAGAGGCCCACCGCAGGCATACAAGAGCAGCGGACATTGCGATGCACACGATCGAATCGGGAGAGGGCACGTCGGGCTCAAGGCTCGGCGTAAAGGTGGCTTGGTCTTCGTACGGGCAGTACCGAAAACTCTACGATCGGATTTCCGGACGAACGGCTTATCGGTCTCGTTTCAACGATCTTTCAACGCGAGCGGTCCTAGATCGGCACAAGATGATCGCCTCGGAGGCATCAAAAGCGGCAGCCGGGGCGGATGATGACCGGATCAAGATAGAGCGGCGCGTTCGGCAGGCGCTCGGAGACTATTTCGATCGATTTGGTGTTGTGTCGCAGGTGGGCACGGAGAGCGAGCCCCTGCAGGAAGTACGGCCCTGGACCGAAACTCTAATCCAGGAGATGGAAGAGAACGAGCTACGGCGGTACGAGCGACAGGCAAGGGAAGCGGCCGATAAGGCGAAGACGCTGTTGCGAGGCGAATTCATCAATGCCTTGACGTCTCGCATCAGCAAAATGGAGCGCGAGCTCTCGGCAATGAATCTTGGCCTGGCCGATCACCCGTTCCACAATGAACGGTATTCATTCCATCATACGCGATTGGTCGAATTTCAGCCGATTTTGAAGATCGTCGAGATAAGTAAGACTTCGCCAGAGGCGCTCGACATGCTGTTCAAGGGGGACGAGGTCCCAGAGGACTTTCCCCATCGGGACACCTTACGGGAGATTGAGGCGCTGCTTGAAGACCCCGACAAGGATTTCAGTCTCTTCGAGGACTACCGCAACTTCTTCACGTTCGAAATCCATATGACTGACATCGTCACCGGCCGGCCGACGCGATGGGAGACGCGGCGGGGAACGGGATCCGGTGCTGAGCAACAGGTACCGATCTACGTTGCAATTGGAGCATCGCTCGCCTCTGTCTACGGCAGCGGCAAGTCCGGAACGGGTCGTCTTTCGGGCATGTCGGTCGCGATCTTCGACGAAGCGTTCTCCAAGATGGACGGAAAAAATCAACGACAGATGATGAGCTTCTACAAGAAGCTCGGACTCCAGATCATCATTGCGGCGCCGAATGAGAAGAGGGTCGCCGTTCTCGAGCATATCGATACGGTGGTCGAAGTGGATCGAATTGGTGAGAGCGCTCGGGTCACGGTGGCCGAACTGAAGGAGCGCGCCCGCAGGGAACTCCAAGCGATGGATCCCGATCGCATGTCGGATGATGAGCTCAAAAAGATGGCCGCGGAATAGGATGCCAAGGCAGTTCACCGACGCACGCTTGCTGATGTCGGATCTTCTGGATCGTTATGAAGGCGGGGCCGAAAGCCCCATCGCCTATCCGGATTACGACGGGTTTACTGATGTCGCTCAGATGGACAAGTTTGTCAGGGAACTCTGCTACGCGGAGGGACGTGGGGGAATTCGAATAACCAGAGGACGGGGGCTGAAGAGCGAGCAGATTAAGCATGCCAGGCTAGAGAGCGCCCCATTGGTATACGAACTGCTCGGACGCAGGCCGGTTGGAGAGCTCATGGAGGTGGCGACAGGCCGTCTGCTGGACGGGCTCGAACTGCCAGTTCAATTCGAAGCTTCGTTGGAGACCCTTCGGTCGGCTTGGTCCCGCGGCCGGGAGTGGCAGGGTTTCTCGCTCGACGACGTGGATCGCCTCAAGCCAGCTTTTGTCATGGCGAAGGCGATCTTTGAGCATCGGCACGTGGGTCTGGACTACCGAACCTTCTCGCGACGCTTTGCGGGTGACAGCAAAGCTCTCGAGCGGCTCGAAGGACCGGTTGTTCGGCTCTTGAGCGGGCTGGTCGAGGTCCCGCCCACCGCCCGTCCGCGGGATGCGCTCCGGACGCTGGGGCTCGAGAAGTTTGCGCCCCCGATGCTGCTGTCGGGGCGGTTCGATTTCGACCTAGCCGAGTTGTCAGCTGCGGCGCCGATGTATTTCGGCATACCACCGGGCGAGGCTGGGCGTCTGAAGTTTCGAGCGCGGCCGGAATACGTGCTGACTATCGAGAATTTCGCGAGCTTCAGTCGCCACATCATGGAGGCGGACCCTCAGCGTACCGGCGTCACCATCTATGTAGGCGGATATCCGTCGCTTGCGACCCAGGATGCGTTGAAAAAGATTGCGACAGCACTGCCTGCTGACGTTCCATTCTTTCATTGGTCAGACATTGATCCGGACGGGACTTGGATCTTCCGCACCATAGAGAGCTCGATAGTGGGGGAATTGAAGCCTCACCTGATGTCGGCAGCTTTGGCCGACAGGCTGGGCAAGCCGCCGACTGAACGTGCCAGGCTGCCGTCCGGCGCCATGCCGTTTGCCATCGCCGACCTCGTTGCCTACCTTAGGCGAGACGACGCTAAGTGGTTGGAGCAGGAGGAGCTTGATCCCAGGCTCCCAACTGCGAATGCGGCGCAACGTCCGGGCCATAGTGAATAGCGGGGATTGATGCGGCGGAGCTTGATCGGACTGCTTTTTGTCAAGATTCGCCTGTCTCTTGCGAAGCAAACTCAGAGGTTCCTTATGAGCACCGATGTTATCCGTTTCCCAGTGAACGGCGGTCAGCGAATCAAGAACCGTCGGGGTAAGAATTCAGTGTCCTGCTACGTCTCTGGACGCTGGCTTCGCTTCCACGAAGAAGTGGGGACGGTGGAAAAAGCCTCGCGAGTCGTAGCTGTTGACGTCATGGCGGCTGATTTCGACGAGACGCCCGCCAAAAAGATTTGTGAGCTTGTCTTGGAGCTGGACGATTTGCGCGCCATTCTGGACCGCTACGACGCCAAGCCTGTCACGAGCTAACGAGCGTGCTTACTCCCGCCTCTGTCGCGGATGCGAGCGGTACGGCCAAAAAGACCGAACCTCATCGAACGTCATGGCAGAGTTGATGGACGCCATTTCCTAAATCCTTGTCATGGAAAATTCCGCCGCGCCGCTCACACGTCCTCCGAGCGTGATTCATCAATTCTTGTTCGGTCTTTGGAGCAAAAAGCCAAGCCAGACCGACTATTGCCAGAAAGCCTACCAAGGCCCATAAGCACCCCTTTTCATTGTTTTGGCCCATGTGAAGCGTCTCCTTTCAAGGTCACCTTCGGTCGATGGCCTATCTAACAACAGAGCAGACAGAGGACTTAGAAGAGAAACTTCGACGGTCCTTCCAGAACTCGGCGCACGGGCCGGGCCGAATGCTTCGTGGCAAGGTGGGAATAGCCAACTTGCACAGCTTGGGCGTGTGCTACAACGGATCCTTCACCAACAAGCGCGAGTTTCCTGGCCGAAGACATAAGTCGAGTGCGCGGTCTTGATGTAGCTGCCTTCGCAGCGATCCTTGGCCACGGCGGACATTGACATGGCATAGCTCCGAGTCTGCTTCTGGTTCTCGGCAGTGGTTCATTTCGGTATCGTAGACCCGCGGTTTTTGAGGACCGTTCGGACAGTGTGGACCGGATCTACGCGCTAGCTGATCAGCTCAAGAGCAGCGAATTCCTGCTCGTTAAGGACGATCTCTACGCTCCTGATATTTGCTCTCAGTTGGTCGACGTTTGTTGCTGGGGATGACGCGGATTGCCGGGGCCTTTGACAGCAGCCTAGCAAGAGCGATTGCGGCCGGTGACACGGATCGAGCGATGGCGATCCGCCGGAGTGCGCAAGCCGGTCGATCGGCGGCGCGGCGTTCCGGTCGAAACCTAGCATCTTTTGTTGCGGTAATCTGTCGGAAACTGCTGGGTCGCCTTGGGCGGCTTCCTGCAATTATCCCGCGTCCCAAAGGGGAATCGCAGACAAGTTGAGTTGAGCTCGCTTGTAAGCCCGGCAGAAGCGCTTTCTCGGGATCGCGAGCAACCAGCGACTATTCATTCTGGACAAACGCGATCGGCGGCACTGTGGATGCCGTCGCTATGCTAGACGTACGCGCCCCGGTAGTATGAGTACACTCTGCCCTTGCAGGGCGATTCTTCATCGGAAGATCGGTGCGGACCGCGGTAGGTGTCCATGGACCGGCTCACCCTTAGCTGCGTCTGGAAGCAGAAGGGAATTTCTGTTGTCCTGCGTCGTGCGGGGCTTGGCGAGCGGCTTCGGGTACGCTTGCCGTTTGCTGATGACAACGGAGGCTGGCTTCAGAATGGGCGACGAACGGCTCCCGAATGGATCGGCGGGACCGCAGCCTATTGGGAGCTTCCGAAATCCTGGTTCAACGACTTCGTCGATCGAGCACTGCTCCGCTATGGCAAGATCTATATCGTCCAGCCCTATCGCCGGCAGGAAGTCTGCGCGGGCTTGTCAGGAAGCGCTCGGTCACGAATGCCAGTGTTCGTGCATGGGCGCCAACCATGGCGCCGGCAATGACGGAAGCTGGTTCGAGGTATCGGAAACCTTCTCCACGCGCTGGGGTGACCGCGAGCTCGCTTGTCGCCTGCTGACGGCGCGCGAGTGAGCTGAGATAGATTTCGACCCAGATACGGGATCAGCAGCAAATGCCGTCGGGCAGCGGACGAATTTCTCGACCGCTGCGGCGAGAATGACGCGCTCGTCGCGATGCCCGGCGGCCTCGGCGAGACTGCGCGCGACTATGGGCAGTTCTCGCACCGAGCGCCGCAATCGCGATCAGTGCATTGCCTTTGGGGACATCGATCAGGGACATTGTTCTTCCCCGGAGCAGATAGGCTTGACCGAGAGCAATGCGTGACTGAATGCAGACCGCCGTGCTGAGGGAGCAAGGCTAGTTTGCAATAGCGTTCAACGCGTCGTCGGAGGTGCCCTCCGAATCATTTCCCCACTTTCCCCAGAGGGGCGCGCAAGATAGAGAGGCGCAGCTTCAACCGAATTTTTTTAGTGGGATTATCTGCGTAGAAACTGGGCGTTACGAGTCAAGGGGGGCTATCATGGATGCCCGATTCGAACAGATTATCCACAGGCGCCACAATGGTTTCCGCGGACGGATCTATGAGCGCAGCACGGTGGCTGCGGGAAACGTGGGAACACAAGACAGGTGAACGGCTCCCCCAGGTTTGGGATGCCGCGTTTCTGGATTGGATTCAGAGATACACGCTTCCTCTGGTGACCGATGCGATCCAGTCGGTCGGCGTCGCCGGCTATTCCGATGACGGCGAACGGCGTGCGCCCAATATTCGCGACGTTCCCAAATATGCCGCGGTGGAGCAAGCTGAGGCGAGCGAGCCGGGCATGCGCCAGTGTTACTTTGTGCGCGGAAGGATGAGGAAGAAGTACTTTTGTGGTGACAATGACGAAGTGGTGCTCGAACTCCTTCGGAGGGTGAAGCGGGCTGGTGTAACGGGGTTCGACATGGACCGCGCTGTGGATGACTGTGAAACCCTGGAGGATTGCTTCGCGGCACTCGGAATGGATAGAGGCGAATTCCGCGTGGCTATGGGCCATCCAGTTGTCGATCTTCCACCAAGAGAGCGGGTCTATATCAAGGAGGACGATCCGGAATGGCCACTTTGGAACGCCTACCTACGAAAGAAGACGGGTAGGGGCGCGCCGATGAACAAGCATTTCGGCTGGTTTTTCCCGAGCCGTTTGCCCCCGACCGACAGTTTCGATCGTACGGCAGGATTGGCGACGGAATGATAGTCCAATGAAGCGGCTCGCGATATTTCTCGACGGTACCTGGAACACGCTCAACAACAACACGAACGTGTGGCGGCTGAAGTCCCTGACGGCGGAGACGGCCGACCAGTGCGTCTACTACTCCCAGGGCGTGGGGACGAAGCGCGGCGAGTCCGCACGCGGTGGCGTCACCGGCTGGGGCATCGACGACGAAATCATCGAAGCTTACACTTGGCTCATCCAGAACCTTGACGACGGCGACGAGATATTCATCTTCGGCTTTAGCCGCGGCGCCTACACGGCCCGCAGCCTCTCGGGGCTTATCTGCAAGTGCGGCGTCCTCAAGCTGGGCGCGCCGCTGTCGATCGAGCAGCTTTACGCTCGGTATCGAATCTACGATGCGCCGACGATCAGGTCGCTTCTGGGCAAGGCCTTGCCGGAGGGCGCGTCGCTCGAAGAGCAGTGGCTGACGAAGTATTCGCGCCCGACGAAGGTCAAGTTCGTCGGCGTCTGGGACACCGTCGGCTCCCTCGGGCTTCCGGTGTGGAGCATGGCGGCCAAGGTCCACAAGTACCGGTTTCTCGACACGCATCTGCGCCTCGACAACGAGTACGCCTTCCACGCGTTGGCGCTGGACGAGCATCGGAAGGACTTCGAACCAACCTTCTGGACCAAGACCGTGAAGGCGGGGCAGACCGGCGCTCCGGATCGCTCGATCGAACACGTGGAGCAGCGCTGGTTCGTCGGTGCGCATGCGAATGTCGGTGGCGGATACGCGAGCGATGCATTGGCCCAACGTCCGCTGAAGTGGCTTATGGAGAAGGCCGCCGGGCTCGGCCTGGTTTTCCGCAACCAAGTCGCAATCGATAGCTCGCAGATCGCACCGCCAGTCACCGACTCTTATCGCGAGTTCGCATACGGGCTTTACCGCTTCGTCTCACGACCCTTCTATCGGCCCGTTGGTCTGGCGCCGGACGTCGGGACTCAAGCCACAACCGCGCGGATCAACGAGACCATCGATGGCTCAGTGTTCGATCGTTGGCGGGCCGACACCACCTATCGACCCTCGAACCTGGCCGAGTGGGCGAAGGGAAGGGGTGTCGATCCCACCGCGCTGCTGGGTGCCGTCCGGGCTACCGATCCCAAGGTAGGCGTGCCGTAACGAACGGTTCGCTCCCGGAGTTGCCAAGCGTCGATCCGAAGGAAGGACTAGTGCTCGACATCCTCAGGATGGACATCACCAAGGAACTTCTTCGCAAAATGACGAAGGAGGAGCGGTGCCTTTTCCTCACGCTCGGCCACGCGTCGAACCAGGTGAACGCGTTCTGGAAGCTGGTGATCGTTCTCGTCAACGGCGATGAAACCGATCCTGTGAAACAGAGGCTGGAGGGCGCCCAGACGCAGATATTCGTCAGGCTCACCATCGGCACGATGCAAGAGGCCTGGAGGCTAATCGAGGGGCGTTTTCTAAAGAGACCATTGGGTCGTGAATATCTGCCGTTGCTTGATGCACCTGCTGCGGAAGCTTTGGAACGCCTCAAGAAGAGATTTGGCAAGCTCAATAGGCTCGCCGTGATCCGCAACAACTACGCTTTCCATCATCCGCAGATCGACGAGGTCGACGCGGCCTTCGAGAAGGCTGCGGCCGAGGAGGGAAGCGAAGAGGCGGACTGGGCGATCTACTTCAACAAGGCGTTGTTGAACACGTTCTTCTTCGTTTCCGATTTCGTGCTTGTCCACGGCATGGCCAACGCGCTGTCCGAAGCCGACGTCAACGAGGCGCACAGGCAGCTTCTCAGTGAGATGGCGCCGGTCGCGAACGATCTCTCGGAATTCACGTTCGGATTCGCGGCCGCGATCTTCAAACGGTACGTCGGCGATGAACTGACGGTGACGCTGGTAGCGCAGGTGAAGGACGCTCCGGACATCGACGATCTCAGATATCCGTTTTTCGTCGAAACCCCGGGGCTGCGGGACGGTTGAATTTCTGCCAAACGCCCATCCGTTGTCGCTGTAAATGCCGAGCATAATGCGATCTGACTTGCCTCAAGTTCCGCGAGGCAGGATTTGAGTAGCATTTTCGGAGCGCAAGATCGCATCCATCTCATCCAAGTGATATGAGACGTAAGGCTCGTAGCGGCGCATCTTGAGGACGACCTCGATGATTGGTGCGATCTGGGTGTCGGATGTCCAGGCGATCGATAGACGGATCCATGAGGCGGATTGACCGTGCGCTGACCCGCTGCACTTCCTTGCGGGCACGCTGCCACATGAGAAAGCCGCCTAGCATATCGAGCAAGGATTCATCGTCTTGCCAGGTCCTGGGGAACGTGCCCTATCCCGAGCGCCCAGAAAACTTGCCATCGCTAAAGCCGCTTCAGAACTGGCCAAAAATCGAAGCCGCGAGACTTGCGGCAGCTGCAAGGTCATTGGCATGCGTCGAATCCCCATTGCATTGATGCTCGCCCTTCTGTCGAGCATGACCTTGGCCGATCAGTTTGTCGGGCAAGCCAGCGTTATAGACGGCGACACCCTGGAAATACATGGAACGCGCATCCGGCTTTTGGGTGTCGATGCACCGGAGAGCAGTCAGCTGTGCCGCGGCGAAGACAGCTTGCAATATCACTGCGGTGCGCAGGCCGCGAACGACCTCGACGCCTTCATTGCCCGGCGTCCCGTCAACTGTGTCCCGCTCAACCTCGACCAATATGGCCGCACAGTCGCGACCTGTTCGGTCGGTGGCGCGGACCTCGGCGAATGGCTTGTGATTAACGGCCTGGCGCTGGATTGGCCTCAATACTCGAAAGGCAGATATGGCGGGGCTCAGCACAATGCCGAGCGCGCTGGCCGGGGAATCTGGAAGGGCAGTTATGTCGAACCGTGGCTCTACCGCGCCTGCATCCGCGCGAGCGGCAAGCCGGCCGCCTGCTCCGATGATGCAAACTCCCATCCGTGATCGGCTGAGACGGCGAGCCGGGTCTTGCAGGTGGCGCTGGCCTGCTTTGGGGCGACTCACGCTAACTAATCGTCATCGATTGCCTCACTGCATGACAGGGACGACATGGTTGCAGCCACCCGTGAACTGCCATCTTCTGGTTACGCGCTCGAAGTGGATGGCCGACTGAAGGCCGAATTCGCAACCCGGGATGGCGCCAGGGCAGGTGGAGAAGAGTTGAAGAGGCGTTTCCCTATACTTCACATCAGGATCTATGACGCGCAGACGAATGCGCGCGAGGAAATCTAGATTTCCGACTGGTGGATTCTTTCGCTTGCGCGCGTGCGGCTTCCGCCGCATCGGGCTCTCGTGGACCGAGCCGCTTTGCGTCTCGGCCATCCGGCGTCGATCCCTCGCGCAACACTGCGGAGCTCCTCGCCGGGGGCACTCGGGAAAGGGTCCCGCCGTCATGAAGTATGCCGGCGTCGCTATCACTGCCCCGTTCCCGGGTGCCCTCTTAACCGGTCTCGTCGCTGCACTCGGACCCGCGTGCCCCTTCGGGTCGCTATGCTCACGCTCTCCGGGTGCCATTCTCCGTTGAGGCGATGCGCCATCGGCGCACGCCTGATCCGGCCTGCGGCCCTAGGCATCTCAACGCTAGGTCTCATGAAGAAATGGGACGGAATGCGGGTCGCCTCGCAGATTTCGCATTCTCTCACGTGTGTGCCTGCGGCGAGGGCCAAGCCGGGCTCTCGCAAGTCACACGCCGTCGTTTCCTCGCGTAGGAGGCTGAGAGTAAGAGTGCTGCCCGGGTTTTGCCGTGACGGGTTACAGGCTGCGAGAGAGGCTCGCGGCGCCCGTCGCGGAGATCCGCGATGTCCAGACACTATCCTCGAGCACGCACCGGTGAGGACCGGGCAACCCTTTATGACGAAATCACCAACAAGATCATCGGTGAACTTGAGGCCGGCCGAGTGCCGTGGGTCCAGCCTTGGGGCGCCGCGGCGGCGAAGGCGTCTTTGGCCATGCCGAAGAGCGCCGCGACCGGCCGTCAATACGGCGGCATCAACGTTCTGATCCTCTGGGGTTCTGCCACCGAACGCGCATTCACAGGCCAGAGCTGGCTTACCTTCCGCCAGGCTCTGTCGCTCGGTGGTCACGTCCGCAAGGGCGAGCGCGGGACGACCGTGGTCTATGCCGATCGGTTTGTACCGGTCGATGAAAAGCGGCGCGCGAGCGAAACGGGCGACGAAGCGCAGGCTATCCCATTCCTCAAGCGGTTCACGGTCTTTAATACTGATCAATGCGACGACCTGCCTTCGGAGATCGCAACGACGGCGCCGCCCCCGCCGCCAGGCCTGATCGAGCCGCAGGTCGAATCTCTTATAAAGGCGACTGGGATCGATTTTCGCATTGGCGGCAACCGCGCATTCTATGTGCCGGCAGACGACTATGTGCAGGTGCCGCCACCGCAGGCCTATTTTGAGCCGATCAACTGGCATCGAACGGCCTTGCATGAGCTGGCGCATGCCAGCGGCCATCAGTCACGTCTCAACCGCGACTTGTCAGGCGGTTACGGTACCAAGAAGTATGCTTTTGAAGAGTTGATCGCGGAGATATCGGCTGCGTTCAGCTGCGCTTCGCTCGGTATTGTGCCGACGGTGCGACATGCCGACTATATCGGATCCTGGCTCGAGGTGCTGCGCGAGGACAATCGCGCGATCGTGCGAGCTGCTTCACAAGCCAGCAAGGTCGCCGACTATCTCCTTGGATTCTTGCCGGAACGTGCTGTCGACATGACGACCGAGAGAGCGGACCAGGAGGCTGCGTGAAGCTCTCGCCAGCCGGGTCGAAAAAGAGAGTGAGAGGGACGTTGTGGTTTTTCGCGACGGGTTGGAGGCCGAGAGAGAGGCTCCCGGCCGCCCGTCGTGGAGAATCGACATGACGAAGGCTATCCAAAAGATTACTCTGTCACCCTCGCGCGACATCCCCTTCAACAAGCTGGTGCTCAGCCAGTCGAACGTGCGGCGCGTCAAGGCAGGCATTTCGATCGAGCAGCTCGCCGAAAGTATCGCGCAGCGTACGCTCCTGCAAAGTCTCAACGTGCGAGCGGTTGTGGACACGGAAGGCAACGAGACCGGCATGTTCGAGGTGCCGGCGGGCGGCCGGCGCTATCGCGCACTGGAACTTCTCGTCAAGCAGAAGCGCATGGCGAAGACGCAGGCCGTTCCGTGTGTCGTGCGCGAGGGCGGCATCGCAGAAGACGATTCGCTTGCGGAGAACGACGAGCGGGTAGGCCTTCATCCACTCGATCAGTTCCGAGCCTTCCAGACCTTGAGTGGCGCCGGCATATCCGAGGAGGATATCGCGGCTCGGCACTTCGTGACGCCGGCCGTCGTGAAGCAGCGACTCCGGCTAGCCTCCGTGTCGTCAAAGCTGCACGAGGTCTATGCCGAAGACGGCATGACCCTCGAGCAGCTCATGGCCTTCTCGGTCACGGCGGATCACACGCGGCAGGAACAGGTCTGGGAGAACGTCAGCCGATCCGGCTATGACGAGCCCTATCAGATCCGCCGAATGCTGACCGAAAATACCGTGCGGGCGTCCGATCGCCGCGTGCAGTTCATTGGGCTCAATGCTTACGAGCAGGCAGGCGGCGGCGTTTTGCGGGACTTGTTCGAGCACGATGATGGCGGCTGGCTTCAAGACATCGCTTTGCTCGATCGCCTCGTGACGGAAAAACTCAAGGGCGAAGCCGAGGCGATCGCCGCCGAAGGATGGAAATGGATCTTGGTGGCGGTCGATTTCCCCTATGGCCACACCAACGGCTTGCGCGAACTCGACGGCAAGCCCGCCGACCTTACGGCCGACGAGCAGGCCACCATCGACGCTCTCAACGCCGAGCAGGCAAAGCTCGAAACCGAGTATCAGGATGCGGATGAGCTGCCCGAAGAGGTCGACCAGCGTCTCGGCGAAATCGAGGCGGCACTGCTGGCCTTCGAAGACCGGCCGGAAACTTACGATCCGGCCGGGATTGCCCAAGCCGGCGTCTTCGTCAGCATCGATTCCGAAGGACAGCTTTCCGTCGATCGGGGCTATGTTCGGCCTGAGGATGAGGCGCCTGCGGCCGATTTCGATGTCGCGCGGGGCACCGATGCGTCGTTGACTGAGGGGCAGGAGCCTGGTGCTTCCGCAACTCGCACAGCGATCTCGGTCGCCGGCGGATCGACCGAACCGGACGAGGATGATGAGGACCCGGCAAGGCCGTTGCCGGATCGGCTCATCATCGAACTGACGGCGCACCGTACACTGGCGTTGCGGGATGCGCTGGCGGAAAATCCTGCGATCGCGTTCCAGGCGGTGCTGCACAACTTCGTGCTGACGGCCTTTTACCGGTTCGCGTCGTCCGGGAGCTGCCTTGAGATCGGGCTGCGCACGCCAACCTTTCCCGCTCAAGCTCCGGGGCTGAGGGAAAGCGTCTCGGCTAAGGCTGTCGAGGTGCGGCATGAGGCCTGGAAGGCACGATTGCCGAAGAGCGAGAACGATCTCTGGGATGCGCTGACGGCTCTCGATGGTGGTGCACAGGCATCGCTGTTCGCCCACTGTGCGTCCTTTGCGGCCAACGCTGTCTATGAGCCGGCCAATCGTTACAATCAGGGTCGTGTCTCAGCCCACGGCGTTCGCACGCGGCTCGATCAGGCCGACGTCGTGGCGCGCGCCGTCGGGCTCGACATGGTGGAGGCTGGCTGGAGACCGACTGCCGACAACTATCTCGGCCGGGTCACCAAGCCTCGCATTCTGGAGGCGGTGCGAGAAGCAAGAGGCGAGTCTTCCGCGCAACTGATCGACCACCTGAAGAAGGCCGACATGGCCAAGGAGGCCGAGCGTCTCCTGGATGGCTCGGGCTGGTTGCCGGAACCGCTGCGTCTCGTCGACTCCAGTGCGGCGTCGGTGGAGCCGGAAGGTGAAGCGGGCCCACTGCCAGAATTCCTGGCCGACCAGGAGGATCCGCAGAGCGCCCGCAACGATGATCCGCAACAGCTCGACGCAGCTGAATAACGTCGTGGCGCGGGGTGGCTCCGGCCGTCCGGCAGTTGCGTGGGGACCGGTGTGCAGCACCGGTCCCCATTTTTATTGGGAACGGTCGAGAGGGAGAGTGGGGCCGGGAAGGGTTTGAATCGCCGTGGTCTTAAGGAGAGCGCCGGGCGGTTCGACCCGTTCCTGCTCTCCGAAAGAAATCCCCATGACCGAATCCCTCGCCGGCGGCCCTGCCGCTGCGCCGCTCTCGATGCATGCCGCTGCAACTCTCACCTCCGCTGTGGTCAGGGCTGCGCGACAGCTCTTGACCGATCTCGAACGCGGCCGCCGTA
The DNA here is from genome assembly GCF_040446015.1 of Bradyrhizobium sp. INPA03-11B. NCBI lineage: Bacteria > Pseudomonadati > Pseudomonadota > Alphaproteobacteria > Hyphomicrobiales > Nitrobacteraceae > Bradyrhizobium > Bradyrhizobium sp. INPA03-11B. Next base: position 81,494 of record NZ_JASGSR010000003.1, on the reverse strand, counting down.
TCGATGCTGCCGTCCTGCGCAGCGTCATGGAGGCGGCGTTCGGCGCCTCCGACGCGGACGGTGCCTGGAACTGGAAGACCGCCTATGACGCCTGCGAGGCGGCCACCGTTCTCTTCCTTCGTAAGTTCGGTCCGAGCATGCGAACCAAGGCTGGTTCGACGGCCGCGATGCTGCCGATGCTCGCGAAAATCGCGAGCTGTCTGCCGACCCATACGCGGCGTTCCGAGGACAGCCAGGCGCTTCAACAATTCTCGACGCCGATCCCGCTGGGGCTGGCCGCATGTACCGCAGCCGCCATTACGCCGGCCGACCGCGTTCTGGAGCCCTCCGCCGGGACTGGCTTGCTCGCCATCTTTGCCGAGCTCGCCGGTGGCGCTCTGGTGCTGAACGAGTTAGCCGAGTCCCGCGCATCGCTGCTCGATCATCTGTTCGCCAACGTTAAGACCACGCGCATCGACGCCGCCCAGATCGATGATCATCTCGAAGCAGGCGTCCTGCCGAGTGTCGTCTTGATGAACCCTCCGTTCTCGGCGCTGGCGAACGTTGACCGACGAATGGCGGATGCCGCGCTCCGGCACATCGCTTCGGCCTTGGCGCGTCTTTGCGACGGTGGGCGTCTGGTCGCCATCACCGGTGCAAGCTTCGGGCCGGACAATCCGGCATGGCGAGATGCCTTCGTTCGCCTTCAGGAACGCGGGCGAGTTGTTTTCTCTGCCGCGGTCGACGGAGCCGTTTACGCGAAACACGGAACACAAACCGACACAAGGCTGGTTGTCATCGACAAGCAGCCCGCGACAGACCCGAACGTCTTCCCGGCCTCGCTCGGCATCGCGGGCGATGTCGCTACCTTGCTCGGCTGGGTGACCCAGCATGTGCCTCCGAGGCTGGCTGTTGCCGCCCCCGTCGTGATCGACGTCGCCAGGCGCCCTGCGATGTCACGATCCCTCGCCTCTGCATCACGCCCATTCTCTACTTCGGGTGGCGCCGCGTCAGAAGGTGTAGAATTCCCATACGAGACAGTCGAATGGTCGCCGCCGGAGGGCGCCCGGCTCACAGATGCGCTTTATGAGGAATACGGATTGCAGTCGATCCGCATTCCGGGCGCGCACGCGCATCCAACCAAACTCGTGCAGTCCGCCGCAATGGCGTCCGTCGCGCCGCCAAGACCTTCCTATCGGCCCCACCTGCCAGCCAATCTCGTAGCGGATGGCACCCTGTCGGACGCCCAGCTTGAGAGCGTCATCTACGCCGGTGAAGCGCAGTCCGAGTTTCTCGCGGGCTCCTGGACGGTCGATGCGACCTTTGATGTCGTGGCCGGCGCGCGCGACGACGCAGAGAAGGCTGTCCGGTTTCGCCGCGGCTGGTTTTTGGGCGATGGCACCGGCGCAGGCAAGGGACGGCAGGTCGCCGCGATCCTGATCGACAACTGGCTCAAGGAGCGTCGCCGGGCAGTCTGGATCAGCAAGTCCGACAAGCTGATCGAAGATGCCCAGCGCGACTGGTCCGCGCTCGGCATGGAGCGGCTGCTGGTGACACCGCTGTCGCGCTTCCGCCAGGGCACCCCGATCCAGCTTTCGGAAGGTGTCCTATTTACCACCTATGCTACGCTGCGGAGCGATGAGCGCGGCGAAAAGCTTTCGCGCGTGCGGCAGATCGTCGAATGGTTGGGCTCCGACTTCGACGGAGTAATTGTCTTCGACGAGAGCCACGCCATGCAGAATGCGGTCGGGGGCAAGGGCGAACGCGGTGACCAGGCCGCCTCTCAGCAGGGACGTGCGGGCCTTAGGCTCCAGCACGCCTTGCCGAATGCTCGCGTGGTTTATGTATCAGCGACCGGGGCCACCACGGTCCACAACCTCGCTTATGCCCAACGCCTCGGCCTGTGGGGCGGCGCTGACTTCCCGTTCGCCACCCGTGCCGAGTTCGTCGAGGCGATTGAGGAGGGTGGGGTCGCAGCCATGGAGGTGCTGGCGCGCGATCTCAAGGCACTCGGTCTCTACGCAGCCCGTTCACTCTCCTACGAAGGCGTCGAGTACGAGCTCGTTGAGCACCAACTTTCGCCGGAGCAGGTTCGCATCTACGACGCCTACGCCGATGCGTTCGGCATCATCCATAACAACCTTGACGCGGCGATGCGGGCCGCCAACATCACCGGCGAAACCGGCGCGCTGAACGGCCAAGCCAAATCCGCGGCACGATCCGCTTTTGAAGGCGCCAAGCAGCGCTTCTTCGGCCATCTCCTGACTTCGATGAAGACCCCGTCGCTGATCCGCTCGATCGAAAGCGATCTCGACGCCGGCCACGCCGCCGTCATCCAGATCGTTTCGACCGGTGAAGCGCTGATGGAGCGCCGGCTGGCCGAGATCCCGACCGAGGAGTGGGGCGACGTCCGGGTCGACATCACGCCGCGCGAGTATGTGCTCGACTATCTCGCTCATTCCTTTCCGGTCCAGCTCTACGAGCCCTTCACCGACCAGGAAGGTAATCTCTGCTCCCGGCCTGTCCATCGTGACGGCCAGCCGGTCGAGAGCCGGGAGGCGGTCGCCCGCCGCGACCGCTTGATCGAGAAGCTCGCCTCGCTCCCGCCGGTCCTTGGTGCGCTGGATCAGGTCGTCCAGCGCTTCGGCACCGACATGGTCGCCGAAGTGACCGGCCGCTCGCGCCGCATCGTTCGCAAGGGCGATCGGCTGGTGGTCGAAAACCGGGCCGGTTCGGCCAACCTCGCGGAGACCTCTGCCTTCATGGACGACCTCAAGCGGATCCTCGTGTTCTCCGACGCGGGCGGCACGGGGAGGAGCTACCATGCCGAGCTGTCCGCGCGAAATCGTCGCTTGCGGGTCCATTATCTGCTCGAGCCCGGCTGGAAGGCCGACGCCGCGATCCAGGGTCTCGGCCGCACGAACCGGACCAACCAGGCGCAGCCGCCGCTGTTTCGCCCCATCGCGACCGATGTGAAGGCCGAAAAGCGCTTCTTGAGCACAATCGCCCGCCGGCTCGACACGTTGGGCGCCATCACGCGCGGCCAGCGCCAGACCGGAGGGCAGGGACTGTTCCGGCCCGAGGACAACCTCGAAAGCCAGTACGGCCGTGACGCATTGCGTCAACTCTACATGCTGCTGGCGCGAGGCAAGGTCGATGGCTGCTCGCTCGAGAGATTCGAGGATGCGACCGGCCTGAAGCTGACCGATACCAACGGGCTCAGGGACGACCTGCCGCCGATCACGACCTTCTTGAACAGGTTATTGGCGCTCACCATCGAGCTACAGAATATCCTGTTCACCGCGTTCGAGAAGCTAATGACGGCTCGGATCGAGGGTGCGGTCGCCTCTAGCACCTATGACGTCGGACTGGAAACGCTCCGTGCCGAGAGCTTTGTCGTCACCGACCGGCGGACGATTTATGCGCATCCGGGCACAGGCGCCGAGACCCGGCTGCTCACAATCGCCCAGCGCCAGCGCAACCAGCCTGTGGGTCTAGATAATGCGCTCGCTCGCCTTTCCGATCGTCATGCCCTCTTGCTGATCAATGAGCGCTCGGGACGATCCGCCGTGCAGGTACCGGCGGCGAGCTTCATGCTCGACGACGGCGAGGTCGAGCGGCGCGTCCGCCTGATACGGCCGATGGAGCAGCACAGCGTCTGCCTCAACATGATGGCGGAAAGCCATTGGGTCGAAGCCGACCGCGAACGCTTTGCCGCCGCCTGGCGGGCGGAGCTTGCCGAGGTACCCGAGTTCACGGAGAGTACGATCAACGTCGCGGCGGGCTTGCTGCTACCTATCTGGAAAAGGCTCCCGAATGAGTCGACCCGGGTTTATCGGCTCCAGACCGACGCTGGCGAACGCATCATAGGCCGCAAGGTCTCCGCCGCCTGGGTCGCAAACGTCCTTGCGGCGGACGCGCCGGCGCTGACGCCGGGCGCCGCCTTTGCCGCGCTGATGGAAGGACGCACCGTCCTCGATCTCGCGGAAGGGCTCCAGCTTCGGCGTGTCCGGGTGATGGGCGCATACCGCATCGAGCTGTCGGGATTCAACGACACGATGCGCGATCGACTGCGCGCCTACGGCCTCTTCGGGGAGATCATCTCTTGGAAGCTGCGCATGTTCGTGCCCACGGACGCATGCGGCGTCGAGATCCTGTCAAAGGTGCTTGAGCACTATCCGGTTGCGCGCATCAGCGGGCGGGAGGCCGCGTGATGTCCCGCGAGCCTTGCGAACTGGCATGCCGCCTCGCGCGCGAGGCCGAGGCGGTATGCCGACACTATCTCTCCAATGGCAAGCGGGAGGGCCGCTACTGGCTGGTCGGCGACGTCCACAACGCACCGGGCCGCTCGATGTTCGTGCGGCTCCAGGAATCGCGGAAGGGACCCGCCGGCAAGTGGACCGACGCCGCAACTGGCGAGCATGGCGATCTCCTCGACATCATCCGCGAAAGCCTTGGTCTGCGCGACTTCCGCGAGGTGGCCAAGGAGGCGAGGCGCTTTCTGGGACTGCCTCGTACCGAGCCGGAATTCGTCTCGAAGTCTGATCGTCCAACGGTGCCAGCCGGATCGCAAGCGGCCGCCCGCCGGCTCTTTGCGATATCCAGCCTGATCCAGGGGACGGTGGTTGAGACATATCTGCATCGTCGCGGGATAGCCTATGTGCACCATGGCGGCAGCCTGCGCTTTCACCCACGCTGCTACTATCGACCGGACGAGCACTTGCCGACCGAGACCTGGCCGGCGATGATCGCCTGCGTCACCGATCTCGATGGACGGATCACCGGCGTGCACCGCACCTGGCTCGATCCAGACGGCTTCGATCGGATTCGTCTCGGAAAGGCTCCGATCGATACGCCGCGACGGGCAATGGGCGACCTCCTCGGCAACGCCGTTCGCTTCGGCATGGTGGACGACGTGCTCGCGGCTGGCGAGGGTATCGAGACCATGCTGTCGTTACGCTGTGCGCTACCGACCATGCCGATGGCTGCTGCGCTTTCGGCGAATCACCTGTCAGCAATGTTACTCCCATCTGGCCTGCGCCGGCTCTACATCGCACGCGATGCCGATGCTGCCGGAGATGTGGTGCACGCCGTTCTGACCCAGCGCGCAGCAGACGCCGGCATTGAAGCGATCGCGCTATCGCCCCGGCTTGGAGATTTCAACGAAGATCTGCACGTCTTCGGTATCGAGGCCCTACGAGCGGCCTTGGGCATTCAGCTCGTACCGGAGGATGTCGCCCGTTTCCTGCATGCGTCAACGGTGGCGGCGGAATAAGCCACCGTCATTCGCTCGATCGTGATAGGTCTGTCATAGACGAGGCCAATGCCGGAAGAGGACGCGACCTCGGCCTTCTAGAGGGCGATCGGACGGCATGCGGCCCGGGCCGGCAATGGCTGCGGCCGGCTATTTTCCGCCGCGCGCCGAGCGATGCGGACACACATCACCATCTGAACGGCGCGCTTTGCATCGCGAAGCAAAATAGCCGGCCTCCGCCATCCTACGCTGCCGCTTCGGCCCTCCGTTTCACTCCGGGTTCTGGCCCGTTCCGCCTGCCGCCTGAGTGATCGCCACGAAGGCCGCGATGGGCGCGGCCGATCCGGCAAAGGACCTCTTCCATGACTGACTATGACAACATCGAGCCGCCACACGCCTCGTCTCCAACCGACCACGTCCTGAGCGAATTGCAGCTCTTCGGCTATCGCCCCTTCGACGACCAGCCTGATCCAAGACCGCTTCCCGAGGGCAAGATGATCACCGGCGCGGTTGCCGATATCTTCGACGCCTTGGTTGCGACCTTGAGCGACACGCGGATTGAGCCGGATCTCAACGAGCTGCTTTGGTCGACCGTTAACCTGTTTCACCGTGCCGTCGATCGCATCGAACGCCAGCTCGACGACAACGAACAGATGCAGCAAAAGAGCCAACGCGAGCAGAATGGCTCCGAGGTGCGATCGGTCGAACTCGAGCGTCTGACGGCCGAAGGCATCACGTTCATGGAGCGCCGCAATTGCTTGGAACTCTTCCGCGACCAGGCGATCGAACGATTTGAGGCCCACACCGGCTCGTCATGGCGACCGCGATCTGGATCACTGGTCAACCACCGCACGCTCACCGCAGCGATGATCGACTCCCGCGACTTCATCGCGGCCAAGCGTCGTTCCGAGACCGAGGTCATGTTGCCGCCAGGGCCGAAGATCGCACTAACCGGTGGGCTCGACTTCAATGACCACCACCTCATCTGGGATCGTCTCGACAAGGTTCATGCCAAGCATCCAGACATGGTCCTGCTCCATGGCGGCTCGCCCAAGGGCGCCGAACTGATCGCCTCCAAATGGGCGACCACTCGGAAGGTGCCACAGATTGCCTTCAAGCCGGACTGGACCAAGCACGCCAAGGCGGCGCCATTCAAGCGCAATGACGTCATGCTCGAACTCCTGCCGATCGGCGTCATTCACTTCCCAGGCACGGGAATCCAGGACAACCTCGCCGACAAGGCGAAGCGCCTCGGTATCCCCGTTTGGAAGTTCGGCGGCGCGTGAGCGCCGTCTTGCTCGCTCGAACGCAACCGAGACGGAGTTGCAGGCGCCGCAACTCCGCCTCGTTTCGACAACATATCAACTGTTGCGCCGTGGTGGTGGTGGAAGGCGCGACCGTTACACCTTTGCACATGGAGCCACCATCATGCTTGCCCTTGGGCTTGTCCTCAACACCGTTGGCATCGGCTTGTTCTGCTGGCTGGTCTTTGCGCTGGCGGTATATGCCTTGCCGTTTTTCGTCGCACTGAACATCGGAATGATGGCGTTTCATGGCGGCGCCGGCGTCGTCGGCGCGCTGCTCATCGGAATTGCCGCCGGCGCACTGACACTTGCCTTTGGTCAGACCGCCCTCGCTGTTACTCGATCCGTGGCCTTGCGCATCGCGATCGTAGCCGCATTCGCTGTTCCAGCCGCCGTCGCCGGATACAATGTGGTGCTTGCGCTTTCGCAGTTCGGGGCGCCGTCGCTGGCTTGGCGTGAGTTCTTCGCTTGCCTGGGCGCGGTTTGTGTTGGCGGCACGACGTGGGCGCGCTTGACCGTGTTTGCGGAGACCCGCTCGTTCGAGCCGGCTAGGCTGATGGAGCAACCGTCTCAACCCATTCTCACGACCGCCACGCGCGAGGGATGATCCTTCGTCGCCTTCCTCGTCAAACAGGCTCTCCTAGATCGGTGCGTTCAACGAGGGGGCGTCGAGCTTGAACGAGGTAATCGCGGCCCTCTTCGGCGCGCTTCGACCAAGTTGCGCCCATTTCGGTTCGGCCCACATAGCTGCGGTGGCGCGGGGCTCCGGTCCGCCTCGATCGTTCTTTCGCGGACGATACCGTCCCTTGCGGCAGATTGTTTCCGTTTCTACGCCTAATCGTTCCGACCTCTTGTGCAGCTCAACCGAGATTCGCCAAGTCTTTTCCCGAGATTGCGGTTCAGCACGCGGACGCACGTGGCCTCTTTGATGGCTTGATCTGGCCGAAGACCGGCTTCGCCTCGATCGTCTGAGCCGCAACGCCGTTGAGGTGACTTTCTTCCCCTGGGCTTGCGCCCATTCCTCGCGAGGCAAGAAAGTCGCCACAACGGCGTCCTCCGCTGCGCTCCGGCCCGCAAGCGGGTGCGTCGCCGATCGTCCTCGGCCTTTAGATCGCCATCGAGGCCGCGGTGGTCGCGGGCTCGAAACACAACAGGAGAAGTGACATGGCTAACATCGGTTCTTTCAAGAAGGTGGGCAACGATTTCCAGGGCGAGATTGTCACCCTGAGCCTGCAAGCCAAGGGCGTACGCATCGTCGCCGAGACCAACCGCTCCAACGACAACGCTCCCAGCCACCGCATCTACGTGGGCCGGGCCGAGATCGGCGCAGCCTGGTCGAAGCGCTCCGAAGAGGGGCGTGATTACCTCTCGCTCAAGCTCGATGACCCCTCGTTCAACGCACCGATCTACGCGAACCTGTTCGACGACGAAGGCGGCGAGGGCTACACTCTCCTCTGGTCACGGCCCCGCAAGAACGGCGAGTAAGATCGCTCCACCAAAGCCCCGCCCGAAGATCGGGCGGGGTAATGGTCCTCTCGAACTCAATGCGCAGCCGGCAAGGGACCCGGCTTGGCGGGCCACCCAAACGGGACGGCTACGAACGCTCGAGTGCATGGGGCTGGCGGAAGAGGCCGGTCCCGGCCATTCGCAGCTCAGCGCCGAGCATGAGACAAAGCTCAAGCGCATGGGCGAGCGCGGCGACATCATCAAGACCATGCGTCGCGACCTCGCCATCGCCGGAATATCGCGGGGCTCGGCAGATACCATCTTCGATCTGGAACAGGCCGGCCAGCGCCTGGTGGGGCGCGTCGTCGGTGAAGGTTTTCGGATGAACTGAGAGAGCGCCGTTATGTCGTGCTCGATGGCGTCGACGGGTGGACGCATTACGTTGAGATCGCACGTCTCTCGGGTGCTACCCTCGTTAGGACACTTGCTCTCCAAATTAGGACAGTCGGGATTGGTCATTTTCGCTCGTGCTTAAACAACAACGCCGCTCGCTTGAAATGCATGCGATGCGGCGTTGGTCCGGCCCCAGGAAGGACGTGGCAAAATCCTGGCTCCAATGAAAGTGCATGGAGCGGGCCAAGGTATTATGTCATCTGGCACCGGATGACTCCGGGTACAAAGAGGCGATTTCTTGCGCTCCGATTCACAGGCATTGTTTCCGGAAGCTCAGTCCGTCCAGATGATCCGGGGGTTGGGAAGTAACGATGATGATCACAACCTTGACAAAGCAGTCCTCAGATCCCAGTTCCAGCCATGCCCCCCTTTTGGGGCTGGCGCGCCAGAACCGGAATACTTGGTTACCGACTCCATCTTGAGCGCAGCGGTGCGTAAGGGTCTGGCGGATGTTTTTGCAGAGCCGCGTCTGTCCGGGCCTTCGCCGTGCGAAACGATGGTGATTCGTTTAATCGAGCGAGCATGTGAATTTTGCCGTCCGGGTCTTTCTGGCGTCGAGGATTGACCCCATCAGCAAAGAGATAAGACCCAACAAGGTTCAATGCCTCATTGGCTGCAATTAAGTCTCGATGGGCGCGGTTTAGATCGCCAAGGCTATAGGCTAGTACAAAATCTGGATCGAGATATTCAGGGTCCCAACCGTCGCAATCAACCATTCCGTTCGCTTCGCTGAAAACGTGAAGTCTAAGATCGAGTTCCTTCATCAAATCGGGATCAGCCAAAGCCAGAAGGTCTGGCCTCTGCTTGCAGCCGCCCCACATCCAATGGGCTAAATGGTTGCGCGGCGTCGAACTACTTTCCGCCAACGACATTGCAGTGACGAGCACCGAGTAGCTCTCCAACGACAGGACAGCCTTAGCGGCGTTATCCAAGGCCTTGAGTTGCAATTGTTGAGATGTGAGCGTTTCATAAGATGGCGATAGCTGAACGCGCGCCGCTGCCTACTACCTCGATTAAGAGGAATCGCAAACGGTGTTCAATGGATGCCCAAACGGCAAAAATCCTGGCAACCGCGGCGGCCATTTCTGGCTTATCGTCGAGGACATTTGGGTCTAAGTAGATTTCTGCATCTGGAATAATACGGCTAAACGGATTGGGCATGGTCGAATCCAAAAAGGCGGTCGGACATTGAGTTTCATCCGGACGCGATGGAGCGTTTCTTTCGAGCCGTGAATGTTGTCGTGAAAAGTCCGCCTCAGCATCGGATAACGAAGAAGGCAATTCGTAAATCGCGAAAGAAAAAAGCCCAGCTAATCAAGCTGGGCTTTGGGGTACTTGGGAGTTGCCCTGCTGTTGGATGGACTAACTTGCAACCTTCAATTCAGGCTTGGGGTTAGCCCTTACATCGATAGAAATCGGTAGAGGAAACAGATCGCCCTTGGCGGTCTTTTCCATCAAGCTCGATCCTTCTGACAAACGAGAAACTAGCTGTTCGTAGACGAAAAGAGCCTGCCGAATTACTTCAGTATGGGACGCGGCGTCGGTTTTCTTCTGGAGCCAATCCATACGTTCCAGCGCTCGGTCTGGAATCACTAAATTGAGCCGTTTTTTGTTGCTCATGCACGAAGCCCTCCATGGCGGTGTCGGGAAGTCCAATGATGCTCTGTTGGACGAAATCAGTACGCGGATAATACGCGAATGCAACGCATTGTAAACATATTATTTGACAATAAATATTACAAAAATGCCCCCAGTTAAGGGGGCAAGTTAACTAGGAGGATAACACGAAGATAGCTAAGAGCCCTCTCTCACATCGGCAGGAGCCGATATAAAAAGTCTGCAATGGTCAGAAGTGCAGCCACGCGAATGGCGACTTCCATCCACCAATGCCAGCGGGGAACTTCCTTTATCCCCTCAAAGGCATTCGCTACTTCCTGTTTTTCCTCCGGCTTCTGTTCGATCAGATGCATTGCATCCTCCAACATGGTCGCAGGAACCCAACTACCCAAGTACTGGCGAATCGTGGGTTGTTCGATATCGCCGTGTCAGAGGTTACGGATGCGACATCTCGGCGTCAAGTTTGATACACATTTTTTGCGCATATGCGGCGCTAAATTAGGCGTCTATTAACCAATCCTTGACGTGGTATCGGATTAGGGAGACGGCGGCTCAGGGTTTTGGCTGTTTCCTGCGCCATCGCAGGAAGCGCCCCGCTCTAAAACGGAATGTGGTCATCGGTAGCGTCGGGCATCATCCTGGTCGATCGGCATGAAGCGCGGGATTGGGCGCTAGTGGCGCCGAGTTCGGGGACATGGTCATTTTCGGACGACGCTCTGAGTAAGATACTGAAATTAAAGCTAGTTATACTGTTTTAGCGAGAATAGTATAGCGGACTTGCACCGAAGTTCCGTGAGTTATACTATTCTCGCAAAAATAGTATAACGAGGTTCCGATATGCCCACGAACCACGGCCTCGATGTCACCTACCAGACGCTTTATTCCGAACTGGTCCAGCGCAGCCTCGATGAGAGCTTCACCTCCGAGTTCTCTTCGAACGGACGGTTCGTGGCTGTCGAGGTCAAGGGCAGAAGATACTGGTATTTCGACACGCCCAAACCTGAGGGCAGCGGCCAAGATCGCCGCTACGTCGGTCCCGTGGATGATCCCGAGATCACCAAGAGGGTCGAGGCGTTCAAGGATCTGAAGGCCGACCTGAAAGGACGTCGCCGTCTCGTCTCCACGTTGATCCGTGAAGCCTATCTGCCGCGCCCTCTGCCGATCACGGGCCAGGTCGTGGAAGGGCTAGCGAAGGCTGGCTTTTTCCGCTTGCGGGGAGTGCTAGTCGGCACCGTTGCGTACCAGTGCTATGCCGCAGTGCTTGGTCGACGCCTTGACGCAGCCGCCATGCAGACCGGCGACGTCGACTTTGCGCAATTCCACGAAATCTCGGTGGCTATCAAGGACTCCATGCCACCCGTACTGGACGTCCTCCGCCAAGTCGACCCGACGTTTCGCGAGGTTCCGAGCCAGGCCGACGGCAGGGTCTCCACCCGATTCGTATCGAGGAGCAACTTCAACGTCGAGTTCCTGACCCCGAACCAGTGGTCCGACGACCAGGCAGGAAAGCCGGTCCCGATGCCGGCGCTGGGCGGGGCGGCGGCGTCTCCGCTCCGCTTCCTCGACTACCTGATCTATCAGCCCATCCGCGCGGTGCTGCTGCATGGGGCTGGCGTGGCGGTCCTTGTCCCGTCGCCGGAACGATACGCCATCCACAAGCTCATCGTTGGATCCCGCCGGAAGGAGGATCGCGATGCGACCGCAAAGAGCGCGAAGGATCGGCTGCAAGCCAGATCGATCATCGAAGCGATGATCGCGAACCGCCAGCATGCTGATCTTGCTTCTGCCTTTACGGAACCATGGGATCGCGGCGACCAGTGGAGAGCGGCGATCCGCACAAGCATCGCGACCTATGACGATGACTTCCAGAGCTCGCTCCGAACCGAATTAGCTAAGGGGGTAACCGAACTCGGCTCCGACCCCGCCGACTACGATCTTTCAGACAAGCTCGCCGAAGCGGAAGCCACTCAGCCACGCCCAAAATGACTGGCGAGTTGCGGGCCGATGCCCGGAGCCGCCGGCGCCAGTATCAGCGATCCAGGGGAGCGTGTCGTCGGCGAGCCTCATGACCAGCAGTAGCAGCGGCAGCACAAGGTGTCGCCACGACCGTGCCAAGCATCAGCCGTGCCGGCGGCGCCGATCATGCCGACGTCGGCATGCCGATGACGCCGTCGCCACGATTACGGTCACTAACGCGTCAGCATGACGTTTTACTCATGACCATCGGCCAGATCGATACGTCGTCATCGCGCTTCGAAGGTTGCGAGTAGCGCGAAGACACGACACCGGTCGGTGATTTCCGGTCTTAACTTCACGGCCTGAGTACAAGTAGAAGAGGCGATGTCATGCGAAAGCGCGTTGGCCGCTCCTTATATGCCGACCCGCATGATTGCTCTGTGGTTGTTGAGCGACCAGTTGTGCTGCTTTACGTGGCGACCCCGCAACGGGGCGTCCATTTGCGCCAACTGCTCACGCTCAGTTGAAGCGCTCGACGACGCTGGCCTACCTCGATCTTCAATCACCACGTCTGATCGGCCTTGATCAACCCCGCGCTTGCTGCAAGCGCTACTTTTTATTTCGATTGAAGGCATAGCGCGTTCGTCGTTCTCATCTGGCGGTTCGCGTGGACGCGCCAGACCTGCCGTTCATCGTCTGTCTACGCAGCGGCGCGAACGATTATGCTCGGCCCTTCGCTCGGTCGCCGCGTATTTCACCGCAGCGACCTATCGCAGCATCGCGGAGACCCTTTTCGGCGAAAAGGGTATACCGGCTCGTGCCGGGAAAACGCATTTTCGCAGCCGAACCATCCGTCTGATACAAAGCGGCCGCGCGTTGGCGCGCGGAGGCACAAACTTCTGCGGCCCAAGCGTAAAGACGAGGAGCGGCATCCCTGAGGGGTGTCGAAAATCGGCTTCTCGATATTCAGCATCCCCCTCCGAGAACATGCTTCTCCATGATGACCGCACACACGCCTGCGCCGTCATGCGTGATGCGCTGTCACCTTGGAGTTCTCAAATGCCCGATCCAATGGCTGGTCTACCCCCGCGCTTCCTGCGTACACCGGAGGCCGCGCGTTATCTTGGTCTCTCGGGTCGCACGCTTGAGAAGCACCGGACGTACGGTACCGGGCCGACGTATCGGAAGATCGGCGGACGTGTCGTCTACGCCGTAGATGATCTGAAAGCGTGGGCCGACCTCGGCGCCAAGACGTCCACGTCGGATCCCGGCAAGGGCACTGTGCTGCCGGCCAAGAAGCATCCGGTCCTGCGTCCCTATGCAGGCCAGGAACGTCGTTGATCGACGCATGAGAGCAGTAACAATGCGGTGCAAGCACAATTCCGAGCGCGGCCAGCTTGACCTCTTTCGAGCGTTCCCCGGCGATCTCACACCCCGCGACGCGCAGGATCTGATGGCTCATCCGTTCTTTTCGTTCGCAAAGACGAAGCGGATTGTGCCAATCGATTTCAGTGCCGGTGCGATCTCAATACATGTTGAAGCGGTGCCGGAATACGGCATGGCTACCATCTGGGATGCAAACCTTCGGATCTGGCCGGCGTCCCAGATCGTCGAAGCCCGTGAAGCTGGATTGAAGACGTCGCGCCGGCTGGCTGCGACGTCTTACGAGATACTAACGTTTGTCCGCCGCGGCACCAGCGCGAGGAACTATGACCGTCTGGAGGCGGGTCTCGACAGACCGCAGTCAACGACCGTGCAGACCTCGATCCGCCAACCGACAGAGGGACGGTGGCATCGCTTCTCCTGGATGAACAAGTGGAAGGAGATGGCCGATGCAAAGGGGCGTCTATTCGGGCTTGAGCTGATCCTGACTGATTGGTTCTATGCCGGCGTCATTGATGACGCACTCGTTCTGACGATTTTTTGCGCTTATTCCCATCCGACGGACGGAGTCGAGCGCTGGCTTTATCGTCTTGTTCCCACGCATGGCGGTCGGCAGCACTCCGGCTGGAGTTTTGACCTTGTGCACCTTCATGCCAAGTCCGGCATCCTCTCGCCGCTCAAGCATTTTGCATACGACGTACGGCAAATCGACCAGCGCCAGACATTGCCCGGCTATCAGCTGGGGCTCACGCGCGATCCGAACGGCACCGAGCGCCTGAACTTCGCACCAACGCCTCTTGATCCCTTTAACGGCACACCTGCGTGGGCGCGGTCTCATTCCGCATTCGGAGGACGATCTGTGAATCAGCTCGTGCTATCGGGGACCCGATCCTCGTGCTATCGGGGACCGAAATCGGGCCTAAGCGGTTGCTTCTCGGCGTTTGCCTGCCACCGCAACTTTACTAACCAGAAATCCTTCGGATTTCTTCTAACGGACCAGATCACAAGCCGCATTGGAGGTGACTGCCAACGGCAGGCCGCCGGTCCTGCTTACCCTCAGAAGCCACACACGCTCTTCGAACTCCAAGCTCACGGCTCCCAGTCCCAGCGTCAGGGAGCGGCGGCATGAGCGACCTTACCGAGGTGGAAGTCCTGTGGCTCGAGAAGCGTATCGAAAACCGCATTCGGTTCGGTCGCATCGTCGAGGAACGGAAGATTGATCGTCACCGGCGCGTCCTGTCATTTGCACCGGGTAGCATCTTTGGCTTTGTCCGTTGGACCTCCAACGACTTTGGCACGATCATTTCGCGAATCGACATCTTGCGCGCAGTTGCACCGGGGCAGCGCTGCTCGACCGTGCCGTATGTGAAGCCCGGCGGAGAGATTTTGTTGCGACTCTCTGGCTGGCCAAGAGTCGAACGAGTGTTGCAGATGATCGATGCCATTGAGGCGATCGGCATCAATCCCTCGGACGTTGCTCCTGATCATTGGCATCACGTTCATAATCGTCTGTCCGTCAACGAAAACCCGCGTTCCTACACGAACGCGCGCCATCAGGCATGGCTGCGTCGTCAGAGGGTGATGCGATGACAGGCCGTTTGAAGACGCTGACCACAACGTTTGGGGCTGCTGCTGCGCTCGTCGCGACAATCACCCTGAAGCCACTTCCGCTCTACGTTTGGAATGCATCGACGAGCGTGCCAATCGGTCTCTATCGCTTACGACCAGTGAGGGGCTTCCATATCACCGAGTTGGTCGCCGTTCGGCCGCCGGAGCCGCTCGCAACATTCCTCGATCTGAACGGATATCTGCCCATTGGAATCCCCATGCTCAAGCGCGTGCTGGCGCTGCCAGGGCAGAGCGTTTGCAGAAGTGAGCTCACGATTTCGGTCGATGAAATTGCGGTTGGCGAGGCACGGGATCGCGACGGACGCGGCCGGCCACTGCCGAAATGGCAGGGCTGCCACGTCGTCGGCGACGGCGAGCTCTTTCTCATGAACTGGCAGTCGGACGACTCCCTTGACGGGCGGTATTTTGGATTTCTTCCGGCATCGGCCGTGATCGGTCGTGCTCTCCCGGTGTGGACATGGGAGGAATGATCGTGCGTGTTCCAGTTGTCTACCCCGCCATTCTTCTGTTCGATCGATTGCGAGACCATTCCTCCGTACCAGCCAATGTTTGCAAGGCTGGCGCGCGCAGCGGCGGTCCGGGGCGGCCGAATGGCCGGCGCGAAGCAGCTTTACCCTGGACAGGCGTGAGCACGACAGCATGCTCAACTCGGTCGGACGTGCGTCTTTGGGCTGTCGTGCCACTGCTGCTTATTTTGACCGCGTCGCATAGTGGTGCTTTGGCCGAGAACGGACCGGCGGCTCGAGCGGTCCATCAAGCGGGAAGCCCGTTCGCCGCTTTTATGGAAGAAGCGTCACGACGCTTTGCAATCCCCGTGGACTGGATCAGGTTTGTGCTGGACAGCGAAAGTTCTGGGCAAGTGCACGCCAGATCGCCCAGAGGTGCGATGGGCCTTATGCAAGTCATGCCCGCGACTTGGGCAGAACTGCGCCTGCGCTATGACCTGGGCAACGATCCGTTCGATCCGCGCGACAACATTCTGGCAGGCACGGCATATCTGCGTGAATTGCTCAGTCGCTATGGCTCGCCTGGCGTCTTTGCCGCGTACAACGCGGGACCAACTCGCTACGAAGAGTTTCTCACGGGCCATTCCCTGCCTGATGAAACGCGAGCCTACGTGATCAAGCTTGCAAGCCGCTTGCGCATCGAACTACCTCCGACGTGGATCGCCGACCGGCAGCCGTCGGCAGCGGCAATGTTATTCATTGCACGATCTGATGTCATGCGTAGGGGCGATCGGCCAGCGTTCGTACCTTCGAGCGACACAACGACTGCATTCTCGTCGCGAGATATTTTGCAGATGGGCCCCAAGTCCACTGGGGTGTTTGTCGCCCGATCAGGTTCGGGAGCATCGCGATGATCAGGCGCAGGTCGGTAAGCGGTGGCGAGCTTCAAGGAACGATCGGCGAAACGGCAAGACCAGTGCGCAAACACGACGTATGTATCCGAGGCCTTCACATGAGGTCGGATCTCGACGAGCCTAATGCTCTCGCACTGGGTATATGCTGGCAATGCGCCTACCGCACGAGCTCCTATTCCGTACGGGGAACACCTTTGCGAGCTTTCGCGATCACTGCTTCGGCACGTTCGATCGCGGCACTGAACTCTGCGCTCTTCCACGTATCGACCGAATGGCCGTCATCGAAGGACTCATCGGAAGCTTCCCGCGCTCGTGCGACCAACTCACGAAGCGCGGCAAGGGCTTCGGAGAGCAGTTTGGCATCCGCTCCGTTTCGGGAAGATTGCGTCACCTCCGTATCTCCATCACATCGCGATTGTGGACCGTCAGGCAGTTTCGTTACAATAGATCACCGTCGCTATTGCGCCGGGTCTGATCTCGAGTGCTTCGCAAACCTCTGCTCAGGCGGCTGCCGCCCCAGGTTCTGCGCATATTCAATTCCACGGCAGCAGTTCGTCAATTCGGCTTACGGGCCGCTGGAAAGGCGGAGAGCGAGCACGACAGGTCGACGGCTCTTCAAATCGGGCGTCGAGATACCGGTGCACGGCGATAACGCGATCGTGGCCGAATCCGGAGCCTGGTGCGACGACTTGGAGCGTCGTTGCCACAAGGGAGAGCTCCGATGAAACTCTATGTTGGACTGGACGTCGGCCTTGAAGAAACCAGCGTCTGCATCGTCGATAGCGAGGGTCTCACGGTTCGCGAAGTGAAGGTCAACACCGAGCCAGAGGCGATCCGCTCCGCGTTGGAGGGCTACGCGGATCGTCTCGATAGGGTGGGGGTTGAGGCGTCATCGCTAGGTATCTGGCTGTATCGCGAACTACAGGCAGCCGGCCTTCCAATCATTGTCGTGGAAGCGCGCCATATGCGCGTTTCGCTATCGACGATGCGCAACAAAACTGACCGAAATGATGCGCGCGGCATCGCGCAGATGATGCGGCTGGGCTGGTACCGCGCCGTCCATGTCAAGAATATCGACATGCAAAAAATGCGCACGTTGTTGACCAACCGGAAGCTGCTCAAGCGCAAATTGGTCGACCTCGAGAACCATGTTCGCGGGGCGCTGCGGGCCTATGGATTGCTCGTCGGAGCGGTCGCCCGGGGGTCTTACGAAGCTCGGATCCGCGAGCTGATCGAGCACTGCGACCCGGTCTTTGCGATGTCCATCGAGGTCATGCTGGACGTGCGCCGCGCGCTTCTCGAGGGCTACGAACGGCTGCATCGCGTGCTGCTGCAGGTGGTCCAGCATGATCCCGTTTGCCGCCGTCTGATGACCGTTCCGGGCGTCGGTCCGGTCGTCGCCTTGTCCTTCAAAGTTGGCGTTGATGACCCTCATCGCTTTGCTCGATCACGCACGGTGGGCGCCCATTTTGGCCTGACGCCGAAGCGCCACCAATCTGGAACATCGATCGATTTTGACGGCCATATCAGCAAACAAGGCGATATCTCCGTGCGAGAAGCGCTCTGTGAGGCGGCTGCCAGCCTGCTGCTCCGGGTCAGAAAATGGTCGGCACTGCGGGCATGGGGCCTGCGGATCGCCAGGCGGTCGAGCATGCTGTGCGCGATTGCCGCGGTGGCGCGGAAACTCGCATGCATTCTGCATCGGATGTGGGTCAGCGAGACCGATTTCCACGTCGGATTCGGTGCCAAGATCACGCAACGGCTGCGCTTAAAGCCTGCGCAATAGCCTCCGCGCCGGCGAGCCAGGAAGGCGCTGGGGACACGCCCCAGCATTGTTGAGGAGGAACGAAACTAGAGATCCGCGCGCGCGGTGAGCGTCCCCTGGCGGGGCCGCGAAACGGGGAATGTCCGCTATCTCTTGCCTGCTGCCGCCCTTCGGGGACGAGAGCGCAAAACTGCTTGGACAGCCCTGTTTACGAACCTGGTGAAGAGCATGCGACGGCCGAAGTGCTGAACGCGAAGGAACGCATGGACCCCGCCTGGTGAATGCCACTGCAACGCGGTGTGGTGACGTTTGTGCGTCGTAGATGGAGGGAAGCAGCGATGCTTATTCTGCGAGGAGTCGAAGAAAAGCGTAGGAATGAGTTGACTTTGAACGCCCGATTAGGAAGGCGAGATAAAAGGGGCTCGCCGGTCGAACCGCAAGCCATTGGCATGGCTTGGGTTTCGGCGTGCCGGTCGGTCGGGGCGCGTGCCGCGCCTTGCATTTTGACGAATGCAATCAAAGGCTTTTTCGGCACGGCGTGCGCTCTTGATTGCTGGGAGGTCCGGTCATGACCGCAGGCGACAGCGATCTGCGTGTTCGGCCCGGGCGCATCCGCAGTACGCGCGCGCCGAAGCAAAAGAGCTTCATCAACCAGGTGTTGCGCGCCGCAAAGAAAGCCGGACACACCTCGGGACAGGCCGCGGCTGGTAGGCGTTCTGTGGCCTATGGGCGCTCGACATTCGGCCGCGGCCGGCTCGCCTTTAGTCGCTGCCGGTTGTTCAGCCCGACAAGGCGCGTCGTGGTGAAAGCGCGCGTCGTTCGCCACAAAGGGCGGGCCTTCCGCTCAGCGCCACTGACGGCCCATCTCTCATACCTGAAGCGTGACGGCGTGACTCGAAGCGGCGGGAGGGCCGAGATGTTCGATGCCCGCAGCGACCGTGCTGACGGCGCCGCGTTCGCGGAGCGTTGCAAGGACGACCGCCACCATTTCCGGTTCATTGTCTCGCCCGAAGACGCTGGTGATATGACCGATCTCAAGGACTTCACCCGCGATCTTGCCGGGCAGATGGAGACCGATCTCGGCACGCGGCTCGATTGGGTGGCCGTCGATCATTGGAATACGGACAACCCTCACGTCCATCTTCTCGTTCGGGGCGTAGATGAGGAGGGAGCCGATCTCGTGATCTCCCGCGACTACATCAGCCGGGGTCTGCGCTCACGCGCCGAGGAACTTGCCGCCATTGAACTAGGTCCGAAACCGGAGCATGAAATCCGCATTTCGCTGGAGAGGGAAGTCACGGCAGAGCGATGGACGCGGCTCGATCAGGAGATCCGGCTGGCAGCCGACGAAACCGGCTATATCGATCTGCGTCCTGAGAATCCCAGCAGGTCCGATCCCGAGATCCGCCGCCTGATGGTCGGCCGCCTTCAGCATCTGGAGAAGACCGGCCTCGCTGCACCCGCGGCACCAGGGGAATGGACGATCGGGCTTGAGGCTGAGCGTAGTCTGCGCGACCTCGGCATACGCGGCGACATCATCAAGACCATGCACCGCGCCTTTACCGAGCGTGGGGAACCGCGCGGTGTTGCCGACTTCGTCATCGAAAGTGGACAGCCGACGTCCCAGATCATCGGACGGCTGGTCGATCGGGGATTGCATGACGAACTGACTGGCGAGGCCTTCGTCCTGATCGACGGAACGGATGGACGTGTGCACCACGTCCGCTTCCGTGGAATCGAGGCCTTCGAATATGCACCACCGACCGGTGGTATCGTCGAAGTCCGGCGCTTCGGTCCTGCCGGCGATCCGCGCCCCACCTTGGTCCTCGCGACCCGTTCCGATCTCGATCTTGCTGAGCAGGTCGCCGCGAAAGGCGCGACCTGGCTTGACCACCGCCTGGTCGAACGCGAGCCCATGCCGCTCGCCATGGGTGGTTTCGGCCGCGAGATCCGCGACGCCATGGAAGCCCGTACCGAGCATCTGATTCAGGAGGGGCTGGCACGGCGGCAGGGCCAGCGCATCATCTTGCAGCGCGACCTGCTGAACACGCTCCGCCGACGCGAACTGGACGAGCTGGCAGCAAAAGTCTCGGCCGACACCGGCCTGCCTCATATGAAGGCTGCCTCCGGAGAGCATGTGGCGGGCGTCTATCGCCAACGCATCACGCTCGCCTCGGGTCGCTTCGCTATGGTCGATAACGGACTTGGCTTTCAGCTCGTGCCCTGGTCTCGCGAACTTGAAAAGAGGCTGGGCAAGGACGTCGCCGGCGTCGTGAAGGACGGCGGCGGCATCGAATGGGGTTTTGGTCGGAAGCGCGACCTCGGCCTCTAGCTATCTCAGCATTTTAGTTGCGGAAAGGCGTTCGGGATGTCCGGAACCAAAATCCTTTGGGGGCAGGTGATCGTTGTCGGCCTGATCGTTTTGCTCGCAATCTGGGGAGCAACCGAGTGGACGGCTTGGCGGCTTGCATATCAATCAGAACTTGGGCGGCCCTGGTTCGAGCTATCACGCTTCAAAGTCTATTACCCGCCCATCTTCTTCTGGTGGTGGTTCGTCTATGATGCCTATGCACCACAGGTCTTTGTCGAGGGTGCCTTCATCGCAGCGTCGGGGACCTTCGTTTCGATTGCCGTGGCGATCGGCATGTCGGTTTGGCGAGCGCGCGAAGCCAAGAACGTCGATACCTATGGTTCGGCGCGCTGGGCCGATGCGCGGGAGGTGAGAGCGGCCGGACTTCTCGGTCCGGATGGCGTGGTGCTGGGCAAGCTCGACCGCGACTACGTTCGCCATGACGGACCAGAACACGTGTTGTGTTTTGCGCCCACCCGGTCCGGTAAAGGTGTCGGCCTCGTTGTTCCCTCGTTGCTGGCTTGGCCCGGCTCGGCCATCGTCCACGACATCAAGGGCGAAAACTGGCAGCTGACCGCGGGCTTTCGCTCGCGGCATGGCCGCGTCCTCTTGTTCGACCCGACCAACCCAAAATCCTCGGCCTACAATCCGCTGCTCGAGGTCCGGCGCGGCGAGTGGGAGGTTCGTGACGTGCAGAACGTCGCCGACGTCCTGGTCGACCCCGAAGGATCCCTCGATAAGCGGAACCATTGGGAGAAGACCAGCCATTCGCTGCTGGTCGGCGCCATCCTCCACGTCCTCTATGCTGAGGCGGACAAGACTTTGGCAGGCGTGGCCGCCTTTCTGTCCGACCCGAAGCGGCCGATTGAGGCGACGTTGAAGGCGATGATGACCACGCCGCACCTTGGTGAGCAGGGGTCTCACCCCGTGGTCGCCTCGACTGCGCGTGAACTCCTCAATAAATCCGAGAACGAACGCTCAGGGGTCCTGTCCACGGCGATGTCGTTCCTCGGGCTTTACCGCGATCCCGTCGTGGCTCAGGTGACCTGCCGTTGCGACTGGCGAATCGCCGACCTGATTGCGGATGCCAGCCCCACAACGCTTTACCTCGTAGTGCCGCCCTCCGATATCTCACGGACCAAACCATTGATCCGCCTGGTGCTGAACCAGATTGGCCGTCGCCTGACCGAGGACCTGCATGCCCGCGACCGCCGGCATCGCATCCTGATGATGCTTGACGAGTTCCCAGCGCTGGGGCGGCTTGATTTCTTCGAGTCTGCACTCGCCTTCATGGCGGGGTATGGCATCAAGAGCTTTTTGATCGCGCAATCGCTCAATCAGATCGAGAAGGCCTACGGGCCCAATAACGCGATCCTCGACAACTGCCACGTGCGCGTCAGCTTCGCGACCAACGACGAGCGGACCGCCAAGCGGGTATCCGACGCGCTGGGCACGGCGACGGAGATGCGCGCGATGAAAAACTATGCGGGACATCGGTTGAACCCCTGGCTGGGGCACCTCATGGTCTCGCGGCAGGAGACGGCGAGGCCGCTCTTGACGCCTGGCGAGGTCATGCAGCTTCCGCCGATGGACGAGATCGTCATGGTGGCGGGTACGCCACCGATCCGGGCGAAGAAGGTTCGCTACTATGAGGATCGGCGGTTTACTGAGCGTGTCTTGCCGCCACCCGACCCGCCGGCATCCGGGCGATCATCGCGAACGGACGGATGGTCAACGCTTGAAAGGCTCAAGCCGACGCCGCTTCCAGAGGACAGGGGGCAAGGAGAGGAAGACACGGCGAATAGCGGTCTCCGTCGCGAGCCCGAACTCCCCGATCACGTCGCGATCGTCAAGGAGAAAACCGAACCGACGCCGGCAGAAGAATTTTCCGTCGTTCTTGACGACGACGAGGATGCGGTCCGCCAGTCCCGGCTCATACGCCAACAGATGCGCGGTGTCACGCGTCAGGTCGCCATGGATCCGAATGACGGTATGGAGCTCTGAGGAAATATGCGCGACCGGATGAACGTATATTTCCCGCCAGAGCTTCTGAAACAGATCTCGGATCTGGCGGACCGCAAGAACCTTTCCCGGTCTGCGATCGTGGAAGCGGCTGTCGCTTCATTTCTGTCGCCGGACGGCGCGGACCGGCGGGAGGCAGCGTTCACTCGGCGTCTGGACCGGCTGTCACGTCAGATGCAGAGGCTGGAGCGTGACGTCGGTCTGACGGCCGAGACTTTGGCCCTCTTCATTCGCTTTTGGTTGACGGTCACGCCACCGTTACCCAACGACGCGCAAGCGGCCGCGCAGCTTAAGGGCAGGGAGCGTTTTGAAGGATTCGTCGAGGCGCTCGGCCGCCGTTTGCAAAAAGGGCAGAGCTTCCTGCGTGAGATTCCAGAAGAGATCGTCGGTCAGGATCCAGTCGGCGAGGCTGACTGAGGCACTCGGTACCTTATCGCGCCACCCCCTCCTTTTTCTACGCCAGCCTGCGACCGCAGCAATTTAGCCGAGCCGACAAAAAGCTGGACGCGCTATCGGCCCGAATGAGCTGAGAGCAAAGGGGGCCAGCATGCAAATCTCAATAGCATGGCGTCGAACTGCGCGCGTTTTTCTCCCTTTTGCTGCTGGATACTATCTTTCGTACCTGTTTCGAACGATCAACGCTTTGATCGCCGACCATCTCAGCTCGGATACCGGGCTTGGGACTGCTGACCTCGGGTTGCTTACGTCAGTCCATTTCCTCGTTTTCGCGGCGGCTCAGATCCCCATCGGCATATTGTTGGACCGCTTTGGTCCGCGTCGCGTCCAGAGTGCTCTGCTCTTGCTCGCCGCGGTGGGGACCGGACTTTTCGCGGTATCGACAGGTTTCCTGTCACTTTTGATTGCGCGTGCAATGATCGGGCTCGGCGTGGCGGCGTCGCTCGCAGCAGGGCTGAAGTCCATCGTTCTTTGGTTTCCCAGGGAACGAGTTGCCTTGCTTAACGGCTACATGATCATGCTGGGATCGCTAGGAGCGGTGACTGCTACGGCTCCTGTCGAACACCTACTCGCTCGGATGGGTTGGCGGCAGCTATTTGAGATCCTGGCGGCCGCTACCGGTGCGACGGCAATCCTCATTTATTTCGTGGTTCCTGAACGAGGCATTGTCCCATCGACAGCGTCAATTCCGGTCACCCTTAGCTCCGTTTTCGCCGATAGGCGTTTCTGGCGTATTGCTCCGTTGTCGGCGACTTGCATTGGATCGGCCTGGTCTCTGCAGGGATTGTGGGCATCGCCGTGGCTGACGGACATAGAGGGGCTCGATCGCGCAAATCTCGTCAGACAGCTCTTCATAATGTCGATCGGACTTTGCGGCGGTGCCTGGTTGTTCGGTACGACGGTCCATCACATCAAACGGAGAGAAGTTGGGGTGGAGACGATATTAGCGATGGTTGCGGTGCTGTTTATCGCAGCCGAGTTGGCATTGATCCTGCGAGCGCCTCTGCCGTCCATCCTGCCCTGGTCCGTTGTCGCAATTGTCGGAACGGCAACCGTGGTCAGCTTCGCGGTGATAGCGGATTACTTTCCGCCAGAGTTTGCCGGTCGTGCCAACGGCGCCTTGAACGTTCTGCATTTCGGTTGGGCATTTCTCGCACAGTACGCAACGGGCCTTATCCTGGAGCAATGGTTCACGACCGATGGACATAGGCCCATCATCGCCTATCAAGTCGCGTTCGGTCTCAACGTGGCAGTGCAGGTCGCGGCATTACTCTGGTTCGCGCTTCCTTGGCTCCGATGCTCCGCTTCATGGATGAGTTCGTTTTTCTTCTTCGTGCCGGCTAACATTTGCGACGCCGTCGAATCGGTTGGTTTGTATGAGAGTTCGGTCGTACTAATTCCTACGGATGACGATGGGGAGTGGTGAGCAGCGACTCACAGCGAGCTATCCGATCGCGTAGGTCTCAATTTTCAGTTCAGCGGACTTTCTTTTTCTACGCCGGTCTACGATCACCGAAAGGGCTTGTTGCGCCAAGTCCACTGCTGCCCTTGTAATTATCCCATCTGAGGGCGCTCTGTGGAGCCCTCGTTCGGTGGGGACAGCGGTGGCAATCCATTCCTTTCAATCGGAAGCGAATTCGCGCGGTGCGAGAATGCTGCGTAGCGCACTTGGCGCGGCGATTGCCGGCTACCTCGAAGATGAAATGATTATCGAGGTCATGCTCAATCCAGATGGGCGGCTGTGGATTGACCGGTTGTCAAACGGCCTGATCGATACCGGCGAAACTCTGTCCGCAGCGGATGGCGAGCGCATTGTTCGCCTGGTGGCGCATCACGTTGGTGCCGAGGTGCATGCCGGCGCGCCACGGGTTTCTGCCGAACTGCCTGGCACCGGGGAGCGCTTCGAAGGTCTCTTGCCTCCGGTCGTTGCTGCACCGGCTTTTGCTATCCGCAAGCCTGCGGTCGCGGTGTTTACGCTCGACGATTACGTAGCCAAGGAGATCATGACCTCGGAGCAGGCCAGGATCCTCAAGAGCGCGGTCGCCGCACGTAAGAACATCCTCGTCGCCGGCGGGACATCGACGGGCAAGACAACGTTGACAAATGCGCTCTTGGCCGAGGTGGCGAAGACGTCCGATCGGGTCGTGCTGATCGAAGATACCCGAGAACTCCAGTGCAAAGCGCCAAATCTCGTAGCTTTGCGGACAAAAGATGGTGTCGCCACACTATCAGATCTCGTTCGGTCCTCGCTGCGACTGCGTCCGGATCGTATCCCGATCGGTGAAGTCCGCGGTGCCGAAGCACTCGATCTGCTCAAGGCCTGGGGCACCGGGCACCCCGGCGGCATCGGCACCATTCATGCGGGCACCGCGCTCGGTGCACTGCGCCGGCTCGAGCAACTCATCCAGGAAGCGGTCATCGCGGTTCCGCGCGCTCTCATAGCCGAGACTATCAATCTCGTCGCCGTCCTTGCGGGTCGCGGTGCCGATCGCCGCGTCGCCGAGCTAGCCGTCGTGTCAGGCCTCGGGGCCGCTGGCGACTACAGCCTTTCATCAGCAGGAGACTGACATGCGTCAGCAATTTCGCTTTCTTCGGGATGCGGCCTCGCTTGCCGCGTTCGGCACGGTTCTTTTGGCGGCAGCACCGGCATGGGCGGCTGGCTCGAACATGCCGTGGGAGCAGCCGCTCAATCAGATCCTGCAATCGGTAGAAGGCCCGGTCGCCAAGATCATCGCCGTCATCATCATCGTCGTGACCGGGCTGACGCTCGCGTTCGGAGATTCGTCGGGCGGCTTCCGTAGACTGATCCAGATCGTGTTCGGTCTGTCGATTGCGTTCGCGGCGTCGAGTTTCTTCCTGTCGTTCTTCTCCTTCGGCGGCGGGGTGGTGATTTGATGGATGAACCTGTCGTCGGCTTTGTCGTGCCCGTTCACCGTGCTCTGACCGAACAAATCCTGATGGGTGGAGCACCGCGGTCGGTCGCGATTGTCAACGGTACGCTTGCCGCGGCCCTTGGGCTTGGATTGCGGCTGTGGATCGCGGGCCTCGTCCTCTGGTTGCTCGGCCACATGGCCGCCGTCTGGGCCGCCAAGCGCGATTCAGCCTTTGTCGATGTGGTGCGCCGACATCTGCGCATTCCCGGTCATCTCAACGCCTGAGCCCTTGATCATGATGAATCTCGCCGAATATCGCCACTCTAACGCCCGGCTCGCCGACTTCCTGCCTTGGGCTGCCCTCGTCGACGAGGGAATCGTCTTGAACAAGGATGGCTCGTTCCAGCGGACAGCTAAATTCCGGGGACCTGACCTGGACAGCGCGGTGCCGGCCGAACTTGTCGCCGTCGCCGGCCGTTTGAACAACGCCTTGCGGCGGCTGGGATCAGGCTGGGCCGTATTCGTTGAAGCGCAGCGTCATTTTGCGGGCGCCTACCCGCCGAATAGCTTTCCGGATGTCGCGTCAGCGCTGGTCGACGCCGAACGCAGGGCTCAGTTTGAGGAGGCAGGCGCCCACTACGAGTCCAGCTTTTTCCTGACCTTCCTCTATCTGCCGCCAGAGGAGGGGGCCGCGAGGGCAGAGCGACTGCTCTATGAGGGCCCCGATCGCGCCGTTGGAGCCGACGCGCGCGAGCTGCTTCGTGGATTTGTCGATCGGACCAATCGCGTGCTGCAGCTTGTTGAAGGGTTCATGCCCGAATGCGCCTGGCTCGATGATCAGGACACGCTGACCTACCTGCACTCAACGATTTCGACCAAGCGTCATCGCGTTCGAGTGCCGGAAATCCCGATGTACATCGATGCGCTGTTGGCCGACCAGCCGCTGACCGGCGGGCTCGAGCCGATGCTGGGTTCGGCCGATGTCCGGGTTCTGACGATCGTCGGCTTTCCGGGCGCGACGACGCCGGGGATTCTGGACGACCTGAATCGCCTCGCATTCTCGTACCGTTGGTCGACCCGCGCGATCATGCTCGACAAGACTGATGCCGCGAAGCTCCTGACCAAGATTCGCCGCCAGTGGTTCGCGAAGAGAAAGTCCATCGGCGCCATTCTCAAGGAGGTCATGACCAACGAGGCGTCGACGCTGCTTGATACTGACGCTCACAACAAGGCGCTGGACGCCGATGCGGCGTTGCAGGAACTCGGTTCGGATCAGATTGGGCAAGCCTTCGTCACAGCGACCATCACCGTGTGGGACGGCAATCCCCATGCTGCCGATGAAAAGCTCCGCCTGGTCGAGAAGGTCATTCAGGGCCGCGATTTTACCTGCATGATCGAGACGGTGAACGCAGTGGAAGCCTGGCTCGGCAGTCTACCCGGCCACGTCTACGCCAATGTGCGGCAGCCGCCGATTTCGACCCTCAACCTCGCCCATATGATTCCGATGTCGGCGGTATGGGCGGGTGAGACGAGGGATTTGCACTTCAAGGGGCCGCCCCTTCTGTTCGGCAAGACTGAGGGATCGACCCCGTTCCGATTCTCCCTCCACGTCGGTGATGTCGGACATACTCTCGTGGTGGGGCCGACGGGGGCTGGCAAGTCCGTGTTGCTGGCACTGATGGCGCTGCAGTTCCGCCGCTACCCGAATGCTCAGGTCTTTGCGTTCGATTTCGGTGGTTCGATCCGGGCGGCCGCGCTCGCGATGGGCGGCGACTGGCATGATCTCGGCGGCGCATCGTCAGACGGAGACGCCCAACCGGTTGCGCTGCAGCCGCTGGCCTGGATCGACGATCCTTCCGAGCGTGGATGGGCGACGGAATGGATCGGTGCGATCCTTGCGCGGGAAAAAATCGAGATCACGCCGGAGGTCAAGGATCATCTGTGGTCGGCCCTGACGTCGCTCGCCTCGGCGCCGATGCAGGAGCGCACCCTGACGGGCCTGTCGGTCCTGCTGCAATCGAACTCCCTGAAACGTGCGCTGCAACCCTATTGCCTGGGCGGTCCGTCCGGACGCCTGCTCGATGCCGAATTCGAGCGCCTTGGCGAGGCCTCGGTCCAGGCGTTTGAAACTGAAGGGTTGATTGGAACGAGCGCGGCGCCGGCCGTGCTGGCCTACCTGTTCCATCGTATCGGGGACCGCCTCGATGGCCGGCCGACACTTCTGATTGTCGATGAAGGTTGGCTCGCCCTCGACGACGATGATTTTGCCGGTCAGCTCCGTGAATGGCTGAAGACACTGCGAAAAAAGAATGCGTCTGTCATCTTCGCCACCCAATCGCTCTCAGACATCGATGGGTCCGCAATCGCGCCGGCGATCATCGAAAGCTGCCCAACGCGCCTGTTACTACCGAACGAACGGGCGATTGAACCGCAGATTACTGCCATCTATCGCCGCTTCGGCCTCAATGACCGGCAGATCGAGCTTCTGAGCCGGGCAACGCCAAAGCGCGACTACTACTGTCAATCGCGTCGCGGCAACCGGATGTTTGAACTTGGCCTTGGTGATGTCGCGCTCGCATTTACCGCCGCCTCTTCCAAGACAGACCAGGCTGCGATCGCGCAGCTCCTCGCCGAACACGGATCTGACGGGTTCGTGCCGGCCTGGCTCCAGCACCGCGGAGTCGCCTGGGCCGTAGACTTGATCCCCAATCTTGCAAATGTGGAGAAATCGCTATGAGGCGTCTTGGCCTATTGGCGGCCGCTGGCACGATCGCGCTGGTGGTTGGCGTCGCGGTGCCCGCACGGGCGCTTATCGTCTTTGATCCCAACAACTACGTTCAGAATGTCCTGACCGCCGCGCGGGAGCTCCAGCAGATCAACAACCAGATCACCTCGTTGCAGAACGAGGCGCAGATGTTGATCAACCAGGCAAGGAATCTGGCAAACCTGCCGTATTCATCGCTGCAGCAACTGCAATCGTCGATCCAGCGCACCCAGCAATTGCTGAGCCAAGCCCAGCGGATCGCCTACGACGTTCAGCAGATCGATCGCGCATTCTCGACCAGCTACGCGCCGGTCACCGGCAGCCAGTCCAGCGAATTGCTGGTCACGAACGCTCAATCGCGGTGGCAAAATACTTATGCGGCAACGCAAGACGCGCTCCGGGTTCAGGCCGGCATCGTTGGCAACCTCGATACCAATCGCATCCAAACGTCCGCACTCGTAACTTCAAGCCAAAGCGCCAGCGGGGCCTTGCAGGCAACGCAGGCCGGCAATCAGATTCTCGCGCTGAGCGCGCAGCAGCTCGCCGACCTCACCGCAGTCATGACCGCACAAGGTCGGGCGCAGAGTCTTGAAGCGGCGCAGCGCGCCGCGGCCCAAGACCAAGGCCGAGAGCAGCTCCGACGGTTTTTGACACCGGGCCAGGGCTATCAATCCCAAGACGTGCGGATGTTCCACCGATGACCGACGTAAACGCATTCAAGGCGTTGTCGCTGCTTACGACAATCGGCGTATTGGTCGTCGCTGCCTGCACGATTCAGCTTCGTGGTGGCGACGAGTCTCCGCCGCTGCCGGAGACAGCGCAGACGACAGGTGCAACCAGTTCCGACCTCGTACGCTGCCGCGGTGTCACCTCGGAGGAAACGGCGGATTACCGGCATTGTAAGCAGGTTTGGGACGAAAACCGGCGTCGTTTCTTTGGCAGGAAGGATGGCGCCGCAGTTCCTGGCCAGGATGATTCCGCCGCGAGCTTAGCGCCCGCCCCAAAGGATCAGAGCCGGATTCAGCAAGGATATCCGCCCCTGGCAACACCTGAGGCGAGCAAGCCATGACTGGTACCGGGATTATCGACCAGTTCCTGGAAACGTTTACGCGCTATATCGATAACGGCTTCGGGATGCTGGGTAGCGATGTCGGATATCTCGCGACGACCCTTGCCGCAATCGACATTACGCTCGCCGCGTTGTTCTGGAGTTGGGGAACGGACGAGGACATTATCGCGCGCCTCGTCAAGAAGACGCTCTTCGTCGGCGTATTTGCCTACCTCATCGGCAATTGGAACAGCCTCGCACGTATCGTCTTCGAAAGCTTTGCCGGTCTTGGGCTGAAAGCGTCCGGCTCGAGCTTATCTGCGTCGGATTTCCTGCGACCAGGGAAGATCGCTCAAGTCGGCCTCGACGCCGGCCGACCGTTGCTCGATTCGATCTCGAACCTGATGGGTTACATCAGTTTCTTCGAGAATTTCGTCCAGATCGTCGTTCTCCTGTTCGCCTGGGTCGTGGTGCTGCTCGCCTTCTTCATTCTGGCGGTCCAGCTCTTCGTGACCCTGATCGAGTTCAAGCTGACGACGCTGGCGGGCTTCGTGCTCATTCCTTTCGGCTTGTTTGGCAAGACCGCGTTCGCGGCAGAGCGGGTGTTGGGCAATGTCATATCATCCGGAATCAAGGTCTTGGTCCTGGCCGTCATCCTCGGCATTGGATCGACCCTGTTCTCTCAGTTCACCTCTGGCTTTGCTGGCGGCCAGCCAACCATCGAAGACGCGATGACGCTGGTCCTTGCGGCGCTCTCCCTGCTTGGCCTCGGTATCTTCGGTCCGGGAATCGCAAACGGTCTGGTCTCTGGCGGACCGCAGCTCGGCGCCGGTGCCGCGGCCGGTACGGGACTTGCCGCTGGCGGTGTCGTTGCCGCCGGTGCAGGCCTCACCGCCGGAGGTGCTGGTCTCGCTGGCGGCGCGATTGCAGGCGCCGCGCGCGGTGGCAGCGCCGTCTTGAGTGGAGCATCCGCCGCCTATCGAAGTGGCGGCCTTGCTGGCGTCGCGGAGGCGGGCGCTTCGGCGGCCATGAGCCCGTTGCGTCGTGCAGCGGCTACGCTCGGCGGCGGTGGGCAGGCGGGCGGGCAAGCCGCAAGCACTTCGGCAGAAGGGAAAGCGCAGCCCGATTGGGCGCGGCGCATGAAAAGTGCCCATACCATTCGGCATAGTGCGTCGACAGCCGGCCGCGCGGTGCGCTCCGGCGACCACGCTGGCAGCGGTTCCTCCGTCGACTTGTCCGAAGGAGAGCACTGACACGCGGCATGCGCCTTACCACCCACCGCGGGCCGATGCCTCAATCCCGGACACCGCACGACTCGAAACCGATCACTTAGGGGGCAGTTCAATGTTCAAACGACCATCCGTTCACTACGGGCGCATGCCCGTGCCGATTACGCCTTACCAGAAGGCTGCGCAGGTTTGGGACGAACGCATTGGGTCCGCCCGCGTGCAGGCCAAAAACTGGCGCTTGATGGCGTTCGGCTGCTTGATGCTGTCCGCCGGCCTTGCCGGGGGCCTCGTCTGGCATTCCAGCCGAGGATCGATCACGCCTTGGGTGGTTGAAGTCGATCATCTCGGTCAGGCCCAGAGGGTTGCGCCCGCCAACATTGACTATCAGCCGAACGACGCGCAGATCGCCTACCACCTCGCGCGCTTTATCGAGGATGTCAGAGGCCTGCCCTCGGACGGTATTGTTCTGCGCCAGAACTGGCTTCGGGCGTACGATTTTACGACCGATCGCGGCGCCGCCGCGCTGAATGACTATGCGCGCAACAATGACCCTTTTGCCAAGTTGGGCAAGGCGCAGATCTCCGTGGACGTATCGAGCGTCATTCGCGCGTCGTCTGAAAGCTTTCGGGTCGCGTGGACGCAACGCAGCTACGATAACGGCTCGTTGAGTTCGACCGAACGCTGGACTGCCATTCTCACCATCGTGATCGAGACGCCGCGCGACACCGAACGCCTACGCAAGAATCCCCTTGGCATCTACGTCCGCGCCATCAACTGGTCAAAGGAGTTGGGTCAGTGACCAAGACGCCGTCTGACACTCATTCGAAACTTCCTATCCCGCACAGCAGACTAAATTTGCCTTGGTCCGCGTTCGTGACTTCGAAGCGAGCAATTCTGGCCGCTCTTCTGCTTTGTTCATCGGCGCTCGGTGGGTGTGCGACCTACATTCCGCCGCAGATCAGTTATGATGCGGAAGTCCCTTCGTTGCCGGCGCCTCCAGCACCTCTCGATGACACATCGCGACCGCTTCACGTTCCACCGCTCTGGAAGCCGACTCTCGGCAGCAAGTCGGGAGGAAAAGAAGAGCCCGAACCTGTGAGCCGGGTTGAGACGGCGAACAGTGCGGCCCGGGTCGAACCGCGCAAGCGGGGGTATTTCAATGCAGCGCAAATCTACGCTTACAGTCCCGGGGCGCTTTATCAGATTTACGCTGCACCGGGGCAGATCACGGATATTGCGCTCGAGGAAGGAGAGCAGTTGACCGGATCAGGACCGATCGCGGCCGGCGACACCGTCCGCTGGGTCGTGGGCGATACTGAGAGCGGGAGTGGCGACACGCGACGGGTCCATATCCTGGTCAAGCCGACCCGCGCATCGATCGAAACCAATCTTGTCATCAATACCGACCGGCGCACCTACCTGATAGAGCTTCGCTCCCGCGAACGACCATACATGCCATCCGTCGCTTGGTACTATCCGGAAACCGTGCGCGAACGATCGCGTTCAGTTGCCCTGAGACCCGTTCTTCCAGATCAGGCGCACCGCATCGCCCGCTACGCGATTGAAGGGGACAGCCCGCCCTGGCGACCGGCCACCGCATATGACGATGGCCGCAAGGTCTATGTCGAATTCCCGCAGGGGATCGTGCAAGGTGAGATGCCGCCGCTGTTCGTCATCGGACCGGACGGCAAGGCTGAGCTCGTCAATTATCGTGTCCACGGCAACGTGTTGATCGTCGACCGGCTGTTTGCAGCGGCCGAACTCCGGCTCGGCGGCGAGCATCCGCAGAAGGTCAGAATTGTCAGGACTGACGGGAGGCCGTCGTCATGAATACCTCGAGTGGAAACGAACACGAACGAGCCATTCCGCCGCAGACGCAAGACGAGCAATCCAGGAATTTTCGTTTGAGAGCAGAGCATCCGCGTGTGACGCGGTTGTCGCGGAAAGTCCTGGCGGGAGGGAGTGCTGTTGCATTGCTCGTTATCGGCGGAGCCGTTTTGTGGTCACTGCAGAATAATCGTCCTCAAAATCAAGCGGCCGATGAGCTCTACAGCACCGACCATCACAACGTTGCCGACGGCATTACCACGCTGCCGAAGGACTACACCGGCGTTCCACGTCAACCGATACCGCAGCTTGGTCCGCCGCTTCCTGGGGACCTCGGTCGACCGATCCTCGCGGCTCAGGGCCAGTCGCCGACGATGGGCGGTGATCCGGACCAACAGCGCCGGGACCAGGAGACCGAAGCAGCCCGTATCAGCCATTTGTTCGCTTCGAGCAGCGGGAGAGAAATGCGGCCGACCGCCGCTACCGCTCCGGGAAGCGACCGTGTCCTGCCGCCG
Organism: Bradyrhizobium sp. INPA03-11B; assembly: GCF_040446015.1. Classification (NCBI taxonomy): domain Bacteria; kingdom Pseudomonadati; phylum Pseudomonadota; class Alphaproteobacteria; order Hyphomicrobiales; family Nitrobacteraceae; genus Bradyrhizobium; species Bradyrhizobium sp. INPA03-11B. The sequence continues at coordinate 48,264 of NZ_JASGSR010000003.1, read as the reverse complement.
AGCTCAACGAGCACCAGCGGCGTCGGATCTGCGCAGAACAGTCAAGATACCAAACTCGCCTTCGTGAACGCATCCGTAGATCGCCGCACAGTGAGTCCTGACCGCATCACTAAGCCAGCTTCGCCGTACCTCTTGCAGGCTGGCACAGTGATTCCCGGTGCCCTGATCACAGGAATCAGATCGGACCTTCCAGGTCAGGTCACGGCGCAGGTGACGGAGAATCTCTACGATACTCCCACCGGAAGGTTCTTGCTTGTGCCCCAGGGAGCCCGTTTGATCGGTATCTATGACAGCCAGGTCGCCTTCGGCCAGTCCCGCGTGCTGCTGGTTTGGACCCGTCTGATCATGCCCAACGGTCGCTCGATCATACTTGAGCGACAGCCTGATGCGGACAACGCCGGTTATGCAGGTCTAGAAGACCAAGTCGACAATCATTGGGGCGAGTTGTTTAAGGCAGCCGCCCTATCGACTTTACTTGCTGTCGGAACAGAGCTTGGCTCCGGCTCCGACACGAACAGCAACGACAGCTCAATTATCCAGGCTTTGCGCCACGGTGCAGGGGATTCGTTGAACCAAACTGGCCAGCAAGTCGTTCGGCGCAGTCTCAACATCCAGCCGACATTGACCATCCGTCCAGGTTTTCCGGTTCGGGTGATTGTCAACCGCGATCTTCAGCTCGAACCATACAAAGGATGATGCCGTGCCAAAGCTTAGAATCTCGGAAATTCCCAGTGACAGGCCAGTCAGAGTAACTGCCGAACTGCCCGCAGCGGTTCATCGCGATCTTCTCGCGTACGCGGAAGCGCTAGCGCGTGAGACCGGTCAGGCGATTGATCCACTTAAACTGATTGCGCCGATGCTCGGGCGTTTTATGGCCACTGATCGTGGCTTCACGAAACTGAGGCGTTTATCTCAGGCACGCGATACGAGCGTTGGATAGCGTTCGGTCAGCAAGTCAATAAATTGAGCACGTCGGGTTCTTCGCTCCCTGCTCCCCAGTGAGCGAAATAATCGATGCCATGATCGTGGCCAATCAGGATGTTGCCGAGGTCGAGAAGACAGCGCGCCGAACGTCCCTCGCCGAACATAGAAGCCATGCAGTCTCCACTCCGCACCGTCGCAATGTATCGCTCAGGGGTTGCGGGAACGCTGGGCGCTCGATCGCGAGCACGGCAGGCACGATGTCGTTCTCGCCCGACCCGCCGAGAGCGCGGCAAGTTTGCATATTCCCTCCGCCAAGTCGCGTTTCCTAGAAGCTTACCTGCCACACGCGGATCTTGCGGTGATCCGATGAGGCATCAAAGACATTTATGGGGGTATCAGTCGGACGAGAGTAATACGAATGAGTGCTTGTCGACTGCCGTGGACCTACTGATATTCGGTCGAAGCCCTCCGCACGGAGACCTCGGTTTCACGCCGAGGGCGGAGCTCATTGGTATTGACGCCGACAATTTTGGTCAGCTCCGCCATCGCCGCGCACCGCATTCCGCTTCTCGGACTCCTACGAACGATTGGCTCGCATTTTTGCGTGAGTCTCAATTGGTCCACGAAACCTTCAGAGAAGACGTGTAGGAAGGGCTCGGTACGACCGATGTTGAGGGATCAAGGATGTACTTCGTGGCGTGTGTTTCGGTTACGGAAGCCGGCGTTTTGCTGGCTCATAGATTGGATTATCGCAAAGGACATCGAGAGAGAAAGTTTCTGCTGCCTGTCTGTTCGCAAACCGCGCGGAATCCAAGACCTCTGCAGGACGGCAGCCAAAAGTAATGCTTCGAGAGTGAACTCCTCCCCCAATCGAGAATAATTCCAGCGAGCGAGATTTATTTGCGATTGGCGGAGAGAGTGTGCCAACAACTGGCGCATGTGTAACGTTCTGCTCACATTCTCAAACTGTGCTGCAGACGTGGACACGCGCATATATTGGCCCGGCGTTCACTCAACCAAATTCTATCCCGCCACGCTCAGAGCAGATGATAGTGTTTGTGAAATTGAGGGCACTCAAATGGTCGATTCCGAATTGGCTGCCATATTGCGTGCGGTTCTGGACGAGGTTTGTGAAGGTGTATCCCGTCACGAGATAGGCATCCGAACTCACGTCGCCTGCAAACTCCTCGAAGCAGCCACGCGGGGAGAGACATCGGTCGATGTCCTCAGGCAAATAGGCCGAGCGGCGTTGACCGGGGCGCCCACGATGTGGCGGTAGCGGCTTGTCCCGGCCGACTCCGTCCAGACTTCCGCGAAGCGGCACAATTCCGCGGACGGACGACGAGGTGGTGTTTGTACATTTTGTACGGAGCTTGCACTTCAATTCGGATCTTAAACTTGGCCGGCTGGGCGCTTTCCTTGCTGAAATAGAAGGGCGTTTGGGAGATATTGCGATCGGCAGGACTATAGCGCGGTGAACGGATCTTATGCGTTCTCTTCCGTTCATTGTCCTTTTCCCTTTTGTCGGCCTTGCATCGAGAGCGACGTACCCGCGCGAAACCGGTCATAAGATGTGCCGTCGCCCGGCGCTCGCAGCATTTGCTCCGATAATCGGCAAGAGTGACCAGCCATAAGAACGTCGTTAAGCGCGACCATCCGGAATGAAGACAAGACATTGCGCAGCTACTGCGAGATAGACGCGGCAGCAAGCCCGGCATTTGTACGAAAGCTTACGCCTCCGAGTTGGAGAGCCTCCAAACGTCGTCGCACGCCGGCACCCGACAGAGAAACGCTGCAGCGATGCTCCTGTTCGGCTTGGCTCAATTCCTGCAACGGTTGCAGCAAAGACGTGATGGGTGCGTGCCTCGAGAAACATGGTCGGTGGCTTGGCTTACCTCCGACAGCCCGTTGATCCTTCCACGAGCAGAGGCCGGCTCCGATCTCGCAGCCCGCGCCAACGGTCGCGAGAAATCTGAGATCAGGATGTGATGGGCGACACCCTCGAGAGGTCCATTGTCGCTGATGGAGGTGCGGTCGCTGCCGCCTGACCGGCCAATGAAATTTGTGGAATGAGCCCGGAGAGCTGGAGGTCTTTACATTATGCGTAGACTATCTGTCGCTACGGCTGTGCTGCTAGTCGCATCACATGCTATCGCGCATGACGATGTGATGTTGGCTGCAGGACGAATTTTCAAGCCGATTCCCTCGGCTACGCCAGCAGTTAGCGACAATCCTGTCACTGACGAGAAAGTCAAGCTCGGCAAGATGCTGTTCTTTGATCCCCGCCTTTCGGCCAGCGGGATCATCAGCTGCAATACGTGTCATAATCTTGGCACCGGCGGCGTGGACGCCGGACCGACCTCGGTCGGTCACGGCTGGAAAAAGGGCGTGCGTCGCGCGCCGACCGTCTATAATGCGGTTTTCAATGTTGCGCAGTTCTGGGACGGACGCGCGCCAGACCTCAAGGAGCAAGCCAAGGGACCGGTGCAGGCGAGAGCGGAAATGAATGCAACGCCGGATCACGTGATGAGTACGCTAAATTCGATGAACGCGTATGTCGCTATGTTCAAGACGGCCTTCCCGGATAGTACGCCGCCGGTTACCTTCGAAAATGTCGCCAAGGCGATCGAGGCTTTTGAGGCGACTCTTACTACGCCGGCGGCACCGTTCGATCAGTACCTCAACGGCGATGGCAGCGCTCTCAACGATCAGCAGAAGGCTGGATTGAAGCTGTTCATGGATAAGGGGTGCTCGTCCTGCCACAATGGGGTTAATATTGGTGGGCAGGGCTATTTTCCATTTGGTGTGATGGAGAAGCCGGATACCAAACTGCGTCCTACAGCCGATAAGGGGCGGTTCGCGGTTACCAGGGTCGCTAGCGACGAATACGTGTTCCGCGTTGCGCCCTTACGGAATGTCGCTTTGCGAGCCCCATATTTCCATTCGGGTCAGGTTTGGAGTCTCAAGGAGGCTGTGGGCGTTATGGGCGAGGTCCAGCTCGGTGAAAAGCTTAGCGACAAAGAGGAGAACGATATTGTTGCGTTTCTGAATTCGCTGACCGGGCAGCTACCTAAGATCGAGTATCCGATACTGCCAACGCGGACCAACGAGACGCCACCACCCTCCTTAGGCAGATAGTGTCGTTCTTCAACGACGGGAGTCGTACGTATTATCAATTGATCGACCTGTCAGTTCCATCCGTTCTCGGCAGGCTGTGGCCTCGGCCGATCGAGCATACTCCGGTCTCTCAAAACTGACCGAACTTCCGTGTACGGCAGGATCTTGATCGTGAGCGACGAAGCTCTCGATCAGCAAGGTCAAGGCCTCGGCGATCGCCTGGCGGCCGAACGCTGGCATCACGCTGTCCTCAAGCTCATGCTGGCTTCCGTTTCTACAAACCTTGGTATAGGTTTTGCAACCCGTTCTATATCGCCTGCTTACCTCAGTAGAATTGAGCCACTCGTCTGGTTGTTTGTACCTTCGACGTCGAAGCTGGATCATTCTAGGGCAGTCGGTGGTCGGCACAAGGCCGCAATCTGACTTGATACGTTTGATGGATCTTGTTGCGTGCCATTGAGGGGTGAGGACGGAGTAAAATGGAAACACGTGAGCCCGCGTCCGCGTTGGAGGTCCATCAGCGTATTGTTTCGTTCCTTCAGAAGCCAGATCCAGTGATCTTGGACATTGGCAGTTACGACGGAACTGACTCTTTACGTTTCCTTCGGCTTTGCCCAGAGGCTCATCTCTACTGTTTCGAGCCGGATCCCCGAGCGATCGCTCGCTTTAAGAAAAACATGGGTCTCTATCTTGAGAAGGTGCGTCTATTCGAGATCGCGATCAGCGACAAGAATGGCAGGGTCGACTTTCATCCAAGCAACGGAGATGGAGAAGCAAAGGATTGGGCCCTCTCTGGATCGATACGGCGACCAAAGAACCATCTTGCCGAGTATGATTGGGTTCGGTTCGATAGCCCGATATCGGTTGAAACGCGACGGCTGGACGACTGGTGCGCCGAGGCCAATCTGAACAAGATTGATTTGATCTGGATGGATGTGCAAGGAGCGGAGGCTGATGTCTTCGCTGGCGGCAGGCAGACCTTAAACAATACCCGCTTCATCTACACCGAATACAGCGACAAGGAGCTTTACGAAGGTCAGCTGACCCTTCAAGCCATGCTAAAGCGTCTACCTTCATTCGAAGTGGTCGCCCAATATCCTCGCGCAGTAGAGGGTGATGTGTTGCTTAGGAACATGAGCCTTTAGAGTAACCGATTCCGCTTTCCTCACGCTACAGGCCTTAGCCGCAGTCGCCGCAGTGATGATAGGGCGCTGACTTGGCGAATTTGCGTCGGTCTATTGAATGCGAGCGCCGCGATGGCATTTACCGAGCTTTTCATCAAACGTCCGGTGTTGTCCATCGTCGTCAGTCTGCTGATCCTGCTCATTGGCCTTCGCGCGGCCGCCGTTCTGCCGATCCGGCAGTATCCCAAGCTGTCGAATACGGTCGTCACTATCACGACGTCTTATCCTGGTGCCTCCGCGGACATGATCCAGGGGTTCATCACCACCCCCCTGGAGCAGGCGGTCGCTTCGGCCGAGGGCGTCGACTACATTACGTCCTCCTCGGTCCTCGGCACCTCGACGATCCAAGTCTACATCAAGCTCAATTTCGATTCCAACGAGGCGCTCACTGAAGTGCTCTCTAAGGTCAACTCGGTCAAATATCTGATCCCGAAGGAATCCAACGATCCTGTCGTCACGAAGTCGACCGGCCAGACCACCGCTGTCATGTATATCGCCTTCTCGAGCGAGGAACTGACGGCCAGCGCGATATCCGACTATCTCTCACGCGTGGTGCAGCCGATTATGTCAACCGTAGATGGTGTCGCAGCGGCAGACATCCTGGGCGGCCAGACTTTTGCGATGCGGTTATGGCTCGATCCTGCAAGAATGGCGGGGCACGGAGTATCGCCGGCTGAGGTTTCGGCTGCAATCGTCGCCAACAACTTCCAGGCCGCGGCCGGTCAGGCCAAGGGCTATTTCATCCTTTCCGATATCACGGTCGACACTGATCTGCGGAGCGTCGAGGACTTCAAGCGCATGATCGTCAAAGCCAATGATGGCGGCTTTGTGCGCATGGAGGACATTGCGACGGTCGAGCTTGCCGCGCAGACCACAGACGTCAGCGTCGCCATGAATGGTGAGCACGCGATCTTCATCGGTGTGCAGCCGAGCCCGCAGGGAAATCCGCTGAACATCGTGCGAGGTGTTCGAGCGTTGTTTCCCGAACTGGAGCGCAATCTGCCGCCATCTCTGAAGATGAAAGTGGCCTACGACTCCACCAAGTTCATTCAATCGTCGATCGATGAGGTGGAGAACACGCTCATTGAGGCCGTCGTGATCGTGGTACTGGTCATCTTCCTGTTCCTGGCTTCGCTGCGGTCGGTCATCATTCCCGTCGTCACCATTCCGCTGTCGCTTGTTGGCGTCTGCAGCATGATGCTGGCGCTGGGATTTTCATTCAATCTCCTGACGCTCCTCGCGATGGTGCTTGCGATCGGTCTCGTGGTGGACGACGCGATCGTCGTGGTGGAAAACATTCATCGCCATCTGGAAAAAGGCGCGCCGCCCATGCAGGCCGCTACGAAGGGTGCGCGCGAGATTGTCGGCCCCGTTGTCTCCATGACGATTACGCTGGCCGCCGTGTATGCGCCCATCGGCTTTCTCGGCGGCCTCACCGGTGCGCTGTTCCGCGAATTCGCGCTTACGCTAGCAGGTTCGGTGATCGTGTCTGGCGTGATCGCGTTGACGCTGTCGCCGATGATGTGCTCGGTCTTCCTGAAGAGCGCTGAGGAGGGGCGCTTTGCAGCATTTGTGAACCGCGTGTTCGGCGCCATGACACGCTGGTACGGCCGCAAGCTCGACCGCTCGCTCGACTATCGCCCGATTACCGGGCTATTTGCGCTGACCATGCTGGGCCTCGTCGGCTTTCTCTATACGCATATTTCCAAGGAACTTGCACCTGAGGAAGACCAAGGCATCGTATTCGCAATATCCAAGGCGCCGAAATACGCCAACATCGACTACCTGGACTACTACGGCACGAAGCTCGACAACGCGTTCCAGAAGTTTCCCGAGACCGACTTGCGCTTCGTGCTCAACGGCACTAGCGGTCCGCAAGGCGGCATGGCCGGCATGCTGCTCAAGCCTTGGGACGAGCGCAAGCGGTCATCGATCGCGCTAAAGCCGTTAGTCCAGGCCGAGTTGTCGAAAATCGAAGGCATCAACGCATTTGCCTTTAGCTTGCCGCCGCTTCCGGGTGGTTCGGGCGGCCTACCAGTGCAGATGGTGATCAACTCGACGCGTGGTTTCCAGTCTGTCTATGAGCAGATGTCGAAGCTGAAGGATGCGGCGCGCGAGAGCGGCCTGTTCATGGTCAGCGACTCGGACCTTGAATTCAACCAGCCGGTGGTACGAATCAAAGTCGATCGCTCCAAGGCTAACAACCTTGGCATCACCATGCAGAACGTCGGTAGCGCGCTCGCGACCCTCCTTGGCGGGAACTACGTCAATCGCTTCAATCTGCAGGGCCGCTCCTACCAGGTGATCCCGCAGGTGGCGCGCGAGAAGCGCCTGACGCCGGAATCATTGGGTAGCTATTTTCTGAAGACTGCGACAGGTTCGATGCTGCCGCTGTCAACCGTGGTTTCCATCGAGACAGCAACTGGTCCGAACGTGCTCACCCACTACAACCAGCTCAATTCAGCGACCTTCCAGGCTGTACCGATGCCCGGCGTCACGATCGGTCAGGCCGTGGACTTCCTGGACGGGGAGGCAAAGAAACTTCCCGCAGGCTTCAGCCACGACTTCCTTGCCGACGCCCGCCAATATGTGCAGGAAGGCAATCAACTCGCCATCACCTTTGCATTTGCACTCATCATCATTTTCCTGGTGCTTGCGGCGCAGTTCGAAAGTTTGCGCGATCCCCTCATCATCATGATCAGCGTGCCGATGGCAATCGTTGGCGCGTTGATTCCGCTATTCTTTGGTGCGGCGACCATGAACATTTACACCCAGGTCGGACTGTTGACACTGGTCGGGCTGATTGCCAAGCACGGTATCCTGATGGTCGAGTTCGCTAATGAGCTGCAGCTCAAGGAGAGACTCGATCGGCGCTCGGCTATCGAGATGGCGGCGCGCGTCCGACTCCGTCCAATCTTGATGACCACGGCGGCGATGGTCATGGGCTTCCTACCCTTGTTGACCGCTACGGGGGCTGGGGCCGCGAGCCGCTTCTCGATCGGGCTCGTGCTCGTCGCGGGCATGTCGATCGGCACGCTGTTCACGCTCTTCGTGCTGCCGGCGGTTTATGTCGCGATCGCGTCCGATCACCGCGCCGACGCGAGTGCCGACCACGCCAAGAGCGCCGCCGAGCTCGACCCCACCGGCGCAGCTGAGGCCCATCTGGCCAATCGATGATGCTGACACTCCAAGCGCGGCAGCCGCGGATTGCCCTTCCTGTTCACCCGCGCCAATTGCTGCCGCCAGTGCGACCCGGGGTCGCTCGATTGCTGATCTAGAACGATCAAGTCACCGAGGTCGGTGAGCAGAAACTCCACCCAGCCGGCCAGACTGAACCAGCGGCTGCAGTGCGCGAGATCATATCCTGGGTCGCGGCTCGGATGCGTCCTTCGAAAGAGTTGTTGCCATCGGTTCGTGGGCGTCGATCCTCCTGCTCGCAAAGGAGTGTGCAATTTGCAAGAAGCTCATCAGCAGCATGGACCCATATTGGGTCAGTATCGATTCCGGATGAAACTGCACGCCATAGGTTGGCTGATAGCGATGGGCGAGGGCCATGATCTCGGTTTCGTCGGAACGCGCAGTTACCTCGAGATGTTGCCCGGATGCTTCATCCAGCTCGACAACGAGCGAATGGTAGCGACCGACGCAAAGTGGGGACGGGAGTTCGTTGAACAGCCCTCGGCCGTCATGCGTTACGTAGGAGGACCGACCATGCATAGGACGACGAGCGCGCACCACGCGTCCGCCGAAGACGCTGCCTATACACTGGTGTCCAAGGCAAATGCCGAGAATTGGGACTCGACCTGAAAGTTCGCGCACCACGGCGGTCGATATCCCAGCCTCCATTGGCGTGCAGGGACCGGGCGAAATGACCACTGCGCACGGCCTGAGGGCGACAATGTCGGTAAGGCTGAGCGCATCGTTCCGGATTACCTCCGTTGCTTCACCAAGCTTACGGAAATAGCGGGCAATGTTGAAGACGAACGAATCGTAATTGTCGATGATGACAATCAAATTGCACCGGGTGTTGTGGTCTGAAAGGCCTCAAAGATACGCTGTGCCTTGGCGAGCGTCTCCTCGTATTCGGCCTCTGGATCGGACATCGCCGTTATCCCGCCACCTGCATGAAACACAGCCAGATCATTATCGATCGTCACAGTGCGGATCGCGATGTTTGTATCCATGTGCCCATTGAAGCCGACGAAGCCGATCGCTCCGCAATAGACCTCTCGCGCTACTTGCTCGATGTCCGCGATGATCTTCATCGCCTGTACCTTTGGAGCCCCGGTCACCGAGCCGCCCGGAAAACAGGCACGAAGCAGACTAACCGCGTCCTCGCCTGCCGCAAGTTCGCCCCTCACGATCGAGACGAGATGATGCACTGAAGCGTAGGACTCGAGGTCGCACAGCGCTGGAACCTCGACCGAATCCGCAGTGCAAACGCGCGACAGATCGTTGCGCAGGAGGTCGACGATCATAATGTTCTCGGCACGGTCTTTTTCGGATGCAAGGAGGATTTCAGCTCGGCGCTGATCTTCTTTCAAGTCGGCGGAACGCGCGATCGTGCCCTTGATGGGGCGCGTTTCGACCTGTCGTCCCTCAAATTTCAGGAATCGTTCCGGGGAGCTCGACGCAATGGTCAGCTCGCCATAGCGCAGGAGGGCTGCAAAGGGCGCCGGGTTCAATGACCGCAGCTGGCAGTAAAAGGTGAGCGGGTCGAACAGGGGCGACACCCTGGCATTGAAGCGCTGCGCAATGTTCGCCTGGAATACGTCCCCGGCTAGAACCAGCTCGACGACGCGCTTGACCGCCGCAACGTAGCCTTCACGGCTGAAGTTCGAATGCCATGCGTCCGCCGTGCCAGGGAATATAATTCGCGGAGACTTTGGCCTGGCAAGCAGTGCCGCAAACTCGTCGGCGCGACGACGTGCGCGCTGGGCTCGTCGAGCGGGTTCTTGCTCCGGCCATCCGGTGGAGACGATCCAGCACCTGTTGTGGTGGTGGTCGAAGCTGACGACCACGTCGTAGAAATGCAGAATCGATTGGGGCAATCGCTGACCGGGATTTTCCGGCGCCGGCACTCGCTCCAATGTCCTGTTCAGATCGTAGGCAAAAAAGCCGGCCGCACCTCCCTGGAAGGGCGGCAGATCGGGGCGATGCTCTTCTCGGTATCTGGCAAGAAGGGTGCGAAGCACTCCCCACGGATCGCCCTTAAGGGTCTCTCCATTCCAACTTGCCCGTCCGTCGGTGACCAAATAGGTGCTGAACGGTTCGCAGGCCAGATATGAATAGCGCCCAAGTGACTCATGCCGCACCGCGCTATCAAGAAAGGCAAGGTGTGATCGCTGCGCAAGACATCGCAGCGCCTTGATAGGCTCGATCCACTGCAATTCGCGGACGTCCATAATGCTACCGATCACCGCCGGCCGGCAAACTTTGAGGCTCGAACCGATCGCGATGGCGTCCCGAGAAAGGCCAGGTTTCGTGCGAGGCGTACGAACCCTCGAGGCTGATCATCAAATTAGTCCGTGCCAACCGGTCGGCTGCGCCGAGCAATTTGGCTTAGCCCTGCTGTTCCAGCGAAATGCACGTCTGTTGATAGTTCGTAATCAGCGGCAAAACGCAGCTCCCGGAGTGGTCGTACGCACCGGATCGCCTCCAGATATAGATTGTGCGCTTTGTACGCTGCGAGATCCCGCTCGCTGTCGAATTCACCATAGACAACGACATCGATATCGTTGCCGAGTTGATCGTTCTTGCGGTTACGTGCAATTTCGAGTCGGCGTGCATGTGGAATTGTAGTTAGAACCGATAGACCTTCGATGATTTGGTCGATATCGGCCTTATCCTTGGCCGTGAAGAACACGATGTGACGGATCATGGTGACCGAAAAGATGACGCTGCAACTCGGCCGCATCCTTAGCTCGGGATCAAGCTCAACGCAATGCTGGCGCCGCCGCCTTGCGTCAGAAGCGTTTGACCCTCGTCCAGCAGCTGGAGCCTGCGACAGAAGCTCGCAAGAAACTTCTTCTTGATCAGGCATGGGAATTGCCAGGCGCCAAATGGTCTGAATGTGGCGCGCGAGCAGGTGACAGGCTGGATCGACGTTGCGCGCTCGTCCTTTCGACAGCACAAAAGAGTGCACTCAACGCATCAAAGGTGGTTCGTGGCCGCCTGTGGTACGCATCGTACTGTTCTGAGGCCCTTAGGACACACCTTTCGAGCGTGCGCGCAGATCGGTCCGGTTCGTACAGCGATGGCACGCCGACGGCGAGCGCAATCTGTCAAACAACTATTGGGTTTTGACGGAATGGTCCACACCGCGAGGTTCGATGATCAACGTTAGGTTCACATTCGAGGTATGTCGAGAAAGGTTTGACTGCGAAGGGATCATTCCGGAACAGTTGGGTGGCCGTCGTTGAGGTAAAACGATTGGAGAGCGGCTCGCTCCAGGTGGAGCGTAGTCTGCCGATTTCCTCGCCAAGACCAGGGGACGGCGCTTCTGGCGAATTTCAATGACACTCAATGTCGTCGAGGATGACGTCCATGCTCGACGTTCTGGTCGAGGAGATAAGAGGTGAAGGAGAGGCTGCAGCAGATCGTGGTGACTGGCACGGATACCGGAATTGGAAAGACGGTTTTCTGCGCGGGGCTCACCAATCTCCTCGGCGCGAGCTACTGGAAACCGATTCAGGCGGGCCTCGAAGGAGAGACCGACACCGAGGTTGTTGCACGGCTCGGCTGTCTGACGTCCGATCGCATCGTGCCGGAGCTTTACCGCCTGCGAACCCCCACTTCGCCCCATTACTCCGCCGAAATCGACGAAGTTCGCATCGATACGGATTCGCTCGATGTGCCTGACATCGGGGAGCGGCCGCTTGTGATCGAGGGTACCGGCGGGCTGATGGTGCCGCTGAGTGGCTGCGCATTTTACATCGACATCTTCGAGCGATGGCGGCTTCCAATCGTGCTTTGCGCGAGCACTGCGCTGGGAACGATTAACCACTCGCTGCTCTCAATAGAGGCTCTCCGAAAGCGTAACGTCGACATTCTCGGAATAGCTTTCGTTGGTGAAAAGAACCCGGAAGCTGTGAGGGCAGTTTGCGAGATGGGCCGGGTGCGTTGGTTAGGGCGCTTGCCTTGGATTGCTCCTCTATCGTCAGACACGCTGCAGGCCGCGTTCAACGCGTCATTCTGTCGAGATGATTTCAAGCCATGGCGCTAAAGAAGAGGTCGCCGATCTGGCATCCGTTCACGCAACACGCGCTTCAAGACGAGATGATCAAGATCGTGCGCGGTGATGGAGCTTACCTTTACACCTCAGATGGGCGCCGCATCGTAGATGCAATCTCCTCGTGGTGGGTCGTAACCCATGGCCATTGCCATCCGCATATCGTCAACGCAATTCAGGAGCAAGCTGGTAAGCTCAACCAGATCATCTTTGCCGGGTACTCCCATGATCCGGCCGAGGAGGTTGCGGCGCTGCTGTTGAAACTCGCGCCGCGTGGTCTCGACCATGTCTTCTTCTCCGACGGTGGTTCAGGCAGTGTGGAAGTCGCCCTGAAGATGGCGCTCGGCTATTGGCACAATATTGGCAAGCAGCGCATACGCATTGTCGTGATGCAACATTCCTACCACGGCGACACGGTTGGGGCGATGTCGGTTGGTGCCCGCGGCGTATTCAACGTGGCCTACGGGCCTCTGCTGTTCGACGTGACCTCGGTTCCGTTCCCGGCAAGTGGTCGTGAACAGGCGACTCTCGATGCGCTGGAGGCCGTATGTCGAAACGAAATTCCAGCAGCCTTTATCGTCGAGCCTCTCGTGTTGGGGGCGGGCGGGATGCTGATGTACCCCGCCTGGGTGCTCAGGGAGATGAAACGGATCTGCGAAGCATCTGAGGTTCTGTTCATCGCCGATGAGGTTATGACCGGTTGGGGCCGCACCGGATCTTTATTCGCCTGCGAGCAGGCCAACATCACGCCAGATATCGTTTGCTATTCGAAGGGAATCACCGGAGGTGCGCTTCCACTCGCGGTGACACTTTGCCGCAGCGATATTTTTGACGCGCACTATTCGAAAGATCGTACGCGTACCTTCTTTCATTCGAGTTCATATGCCGCGAATCCGGTGGCTTGCGCTGCAGCAAAGGCCAACCTGGATCTTTGGCAGGATAGCGCATCTCGTGATCGCCTGGCATCGGTCGCCACGATGCAGGAGCAAGCGATTGAGCCATTCCGCACTGATCCGCGCTTTGCAAACGTCCGCCGGACCGGGACCATCACAGCACTCGATCTGAAGGCGAGGGATGCGGGCTATCTCGCGACCATCGGTCCGAAGCTACAGGCCTTCTTCAAGGCGCGAAATCTGCTGCTGCGCCCGCTTGGTAACACCATCTACGTGATGCCGCCGTACTGCATTACGGCATCAGACCTCGACGACATCTACACCGGCATTCGCGAAGCAGCCGATGCGTTGATTTGATGGCGCCCTGCGCGTCGCGACATGGGCTCTCGCAATTCCAGCGATCGTGGGATGATGACATTTTCGAATCCTCATCTCGGCTCTCGTTGTGATAAGTGCTCTGCGCCCGACCGCACGCGTCTGGACGGCGACGATCTCCAGGTGCGCCATTGCGGTCGTGAGACGATTATGCTCGGCGGCGGATCCGCAGCGCCTTTGCTGCGCTATTCTTTGATGGCGCGGGATTTTGCCAAGTCAATCTCGCTGCGAGCGACATAGTTATTTTGTTCCGGACGAGCAAAACGACTTTGGCGGCATCTCTGTTTCTCATCGAGATACGCCCGGTACGCGAGAGCGATGCCATTCTCGAGCGAGGTGGTGGCACGCCAGCCGAGCTTGGCTAGACGGCTGACATCGAGCAGCTTGCGCGGCGTGCCGTCGGGGCGCGACGTGTCGAAGCTGATCTCGCCGCGGTAGCCGACGGTAGCAGCAACCACGAGGGCGAACTCGGCGATGGTGATGTCCTCGCCGGTGCCGATATTGACCAGTTCCGGCGACGAATAGGTCTTCATCAGATGGATGCAGGCATCCGCGAGATCGTCGACATAGAGGAATTCACGGCGCGGCGTGCCGGTGCCCCACACCACGACGCTGCCAGCGCCCGAAACCTTGGCCTCGTGGAAACGGCGGATCAGCGCGGCGACGACGTGGCTGTATTCCGGATGATAATTGTCACCGGCGCCGTAGAGGTTGGTCGGCATCACGCTGATGAAATCGGCGCCATACTGGCTGCGATACGCCTCCACCATCTTGATGCCGGCGATCTTGGCGATGGCATAGGGCTCGTTGGTTGGCTCCAGCGGGCCGGTCAGCATCGAATCCTCGCGCAGCGGCTGCGGCGCCAGGCGCGGATAGATGCAGGACGAGCCGAAGAACATCAGCTTCTCGCATCCATTGGCATGCGCCGCCTGGATCACGTTGGTCGAGATCGCCAGATTGTCGTAGAGGAATTCGGCCCGCAGCGTGTTGTTGGCGACGATGCCGCCGACCTTGGCCGCGGCGAGGAACACCGCCTGCGGCCGCTTCGCGGCAAACCAGGCGTTGACTGCAGCCTGGTCGCGCAAATCGACCTCGCTGCGCGACACGGTCAGGAGATCGGCCTGTTCGCGCGCCAGCCGGCGCATCAGCGCCGAGCCGACCATGCCGCGATGGCCGGCGACGAAGACCGTCTTGCCCTTCAGTTCAAACGCCGTGCTTGCCATTGGCCGCATCCTGCCTGGCCTCGACGAGATCGCTGGCGACCATTTCCTTCACCAGTTGTGCGAACGACGTCTTCGGCGCCCAGCCGAGCTTGGCGCGAGCCTTGCTGGCGTCGCCGATCAGGAGATCGACCTCGGTCGGGCGGAAATAGGTCGGGTCGATCTGCACCAGGGTCTTGCCGGACGCCTTGTCGACGCCGACCTCCTCGACACCCTTGCCGCGCCATTCGATGCTGCGGCCGACCTCGGCAAACGCCAGCTCGACGAACTCGCGGACCGAGCGCGTCTCGCCGGTCGCGAGCACGAAGTCGCCGGGCTGGTCCACCTGCAGGATCCTGTGCATGCCCTCGACATAGTCGCGGGCATGGCCCCAGTCGCGCTTGGCATCGAGATTGCCGAGATAGAGCTTGTTCTCGAGGCCGAGCTCGATGCGGGCGACGGCGCGGGTGATCTTGCGCGTCACAAAGGTCTCGCCGCGGATCGGGCTCTCATGATTGAACAGGATGCCGTTGCTGGCGAACATGCCGTAGGCCTCACGGTAGTTCACCGTGATCCAGTAACCGTAAAGCTTGGCGACGCCATAGGGCGAGCGCGGATAGAACGGCGTGGTCTCCTTCTGCGGCACGTCCTGCACGAGGCCGTAAAGCTCCGAGGTCGAGGCCTGGTAGAACCGCGTCTCCTTCTCCATGCCGAGGATGCGGATCGCCTCCAGCAGGCGCAGCACGCCGATGGCGTCGGCGTTGGCGGTGTATTCCGGGCTCTCGAAGCTGACCGCAACGTGGCTCTGGGCCGCGAGATTGTAGATCTCGGTCGGCCGGATCTGCTGCACCAGGCGGATCAGATTGGTCGAATCCGTCATGTCGCCGTAGTGCATCAGGAACGGCACGTTGCCGGCATGCGGATCCTCGTAGAGATGGTCGACGCGCGCGGTGTTGAACGAGGACGACCGGCGCTTGATCCCGTGCACGGTGTAGCCGAGGCCGAGCAGATATTCGGCGAGGTACGCGCCGTCCTGCCCGGTGATGCCGGTGATCAGCGCAACGCGCCGCTTTGAGTCCTGAGCCGTCATTGCCTCTCCAGTTGCGCGGATAGGCGCCCTTAGCAACGTCATTTGCGAATTAATTTTCGAAAAGATCTAGATAGGCGGGCCTGCTATCACGTGCCACGGAGGGGAGCGATATTTCACTCGAACCATACACATCATATCGGCATGCACATCATATACATTGATTTATTTGGCATTTGTTGAGGCGTCAGGAGCGAGGATATCGCGGTTGTGGCGCCAGAGGCCAACATGCAACAAACCTATCTCGGTGCGCATGCGTTCTTGGCCATTTCGAACGATGTGATCATGTCCGAGAAGCGCCCAAATCCGCAGCAAAATCTTCTCCGAATTAATCGGGCGGCGCGGCGGAATTGTTTCGCAGTTGCAGGCGGTGTCGGCATTGGCGCGCAGTGCCCTCCCGAGAATCGGGTTTAGGAGCGGGGGCGCTTCACTCCAGCTGAATAAAATCAAGTCTGCAAAACCACTAAAAAACAGCTTGAATCTCACGCAGCGTTAGGTTGTAGGCTTGAAACTATGCTCAAAGCAACACGCTGGCGTCAACAATTCGTGGGCGGGTTCACAGTCGAACTTCACGCCTCACTTGAGATTCGTACCTCGAACGCAGCAAGGCGAAGGCGTCGTAGCGAAGCAAGAGTCGAGTTGCTCTCGAGCGGTTGCCTGCGCCAGATGGTCCGAAGCAGATCCGGATTTAACACGCCGAGAAGATCTCGCCAGCGAAAGCAAGCGAATGTGGAAGCGGTGTAGTTGGCGCGACGGGTTATGACCGAAGCACGCGCGGCAATGAGCGTCTAGATCATGTGTGTCAGAAACGTTTCTGTCTCTCGGGCTGCGCGGCGAGGGCCGCGGACTTTCGAATGCGAGACGGTTACGGAGGTGCCGGTGACTTCTTATGACTTTCTCCTAGCCTCGTGGGGTACGTTGGGAAATCTCAGTCCGCTGCTTACAGCAGGCCGTCGATTGCGCCAGCGGGGCCATCATGTTCGGGTGATGGCCGATCTGACCATGCGAACTGAAGTCGAAGCCGCCGATTTCGAATTCGTGACATGGCTCCGCGCTCCCATGGGTGAGGCGGCAGACCCAACAGATGTCTCGGACATACGAGATCGGATGCGCAGGGTCGTCTTTGAACCCTGCTCCGCTTACGCGGCCGATATTCGGGACGAGATCGGCCGCGCGCCGACTGACGCTGTGCTCGGCCTCGATCTGCTGTTTGGCGCGGCGCTCGGAGCGCGAGCATGTGGCGTGCCTTTCGCATTTCTCTCACCTCACGTCAGTATCCGGGTCCTGCCGGGGGTGCCGCCGGCTACTTCAGGATTGGGGCGGCCGAAAACGCCGGAGGAGCGCAACGAACTCAACGCAGCCTCTGCAGCTCTCTCTACGGCGATGAATGCATCTCTTTCTATCCTCAATCGAGCCCGGGTCGAATTGGGTCTTCATGTTCTTGTAGACGCTATGGATCTGTTCGACGAGGCCGATCGAGTTCTGCTGGCGGTCAGTCGGGCTTTCGATTTCGAGGCAGATTTTCTTCCGGATAACTTCCGTTATATCGGGCCGTTGCTCGATATGCCGAATTGGTCAAAATCGTGGAGGCCGTCCTGGCCGGCGCGGCAGGATCGTCCCCACGCGCTGATCGCTTGCAGCACGGGAGCGCAGGGCCAGCGTGACGTGTTTCAACGCGTTATCAATGCCGTTGGAACTATTGATGTGGAGGCCGTTTTCACAATGGGTCCGAGTCTGGATGTGTCCGAACTTCACGCTCCGAAGAACGTGCATTTGGTGTGCGGTGCTCCCCACGACTGCGTCATGAGGGACGTGTCTCTCGTCATATCCCAAGGCGGCCATGGAACTGTTAACCGTTCACTGATCAACGCGTTGCCGCAACTCATTCTGCCAATGGGACGAGACCAATCGGCTAACGCGGCGCGAGTCGAGGCGAAGGGAGTAGGGCTTCGGTTACCACCGACGGCCTCCGAGCCAGAGATAGCGGCAGCGATCAAGCGGCTGATCACGGAACCGGAATTCAAAGTCGCAGCCCGTAAGCTCGGCGAAGCCATCAAGGCCGATATCGATCGATCGCGCCTCGTCAACGAGATGGAGTTCCTAGCCACTGTCGGGCGTCGGCGACGCGGCGACTCATGAAAACCACGTTAGGTATTGATTCCACGATCAGCGAGGCAGACCGCGATCGATGCATTGTCTCTCGCGGATGAACATCTCCAAACTGCGCTGGCGCTAGCTTCTAAGCCCATCAAGAGAAACCTAACCTTGCTCATTCATCGCGATTCGTTCTCTTGCACCTTGTTGCTGGCTCTCATGGCTTCATTGTCGACGTTTGGCATTGACATGATCGCTCTAAGTCTCCCGGCGACAGGAGCTTATCTCGGGGCGACAGAAGGCGACGTCATTCTGGCGATGAGCGCCTATGTCATGAGTTTTGGAATGACGCTTCTCGTTTGCGGACCGATATCGGATTGCCTGGGCCGCAAGCCGATCGTTCAGTTCGGTTGCGTACTCATGGTAACTGCAGGCATAGGGTGCGCCTTCTCCAATTCCCTGTCGCAGCTCATGTTCTTTCGCACGCTCCAGGGAATTGGTGCTTCTGCTGCCGGAATTGCTGCAATCGCAATTGTCAGGGACCTCTTCGACGGTGAAACCGCAAGGGCAGAGATGACCGACGTCGTTTTGGCGATCTACGTTGTTCCGATGATTGCACCAATCGCCGACATTGCCTTCCTTGCACACGGTTGGCGGGCCATATACGTCGTGCCTATCGTCGGAGGATTGCTGCTGCTCGCGGCAATGGCCTGCTTCAGCGAAAGCGCAAGGGTTCATCCGAACGTTAGGCTTAGTCCTGCGACAGTTGTCCAGAATTATCGTCGCGTGCTGCGCCATCCTGTCTGCGTAGGCAACATCCTTTGCGACGCTGCGGCGGCAGGAGCCGTATTCGCCTGCGTCACCGGATCATCGCTGTTCTTCTCCAATATTTTCGGTCCCAACGCGTATGGTGCGATCGTTGGAGCGAGTTCGATGTCGATTGTGACCGGCGCTTGGCTCAACAGGAGTCTCTGCGGTCAGGGGGCGTCGCCCGCGCAACTGCTTGCGGCGGGCCTCGCACTCTCGACGAGCATGGCAATAGCTTTGCTTTTCATGGCGCTTGTGGGAGACAAATCGGCTGTTGTCGTTGTGTTGATAATGGTTGGTGTAGGGTCGTCGTTCGGCTTGATCGCGCCTCACGTTATCTACGAAGCGCTGCGGCCCATGCCAGAAATCGCAGGATCTATCAGCGCGGCAAGAGCATTCGTACAGATGGCAGGCGCCGCATTGTCCAGCGCTTTGGTCGTCGCGCTCTTTGACGGGCATTCGCTACTTTCGATGGCGGTGGTGATGCTTGCTTTTTCGTTATTGGCGGTCGCCGCCTACGTTGGCGTCGTTCTTCCTGCCAATGCGTCGCCGTGGTCGGGCCGAATGCAAGCTCGGTTCAGGAGGAAAGACCGTGACCTCCCATGAGTTCAAGCCCGCTTTGTTGAACCGCGATGGTGTACGTTTGGGGCATGTTGAGGTCGGACCTGCAGCCGCGCAAGACCCGCCGCTGCTCCTGATCAATGGTTGGACAGGTGACCACGGCATCTTCTCGCCACAGCTCGTCCATTTCGCTCAAAAACGGCGGACCGTAGCGGTCAACCTTCGGGGACATGGCTCCAGCGATGCACCCGATCAGGAGTATACTGTCGCAGGATTTGCGGACGATATCGCTTGGCAATGCGCTCAACTGGAGCTGCTCAAGCCGGTCGTGATCGGCCACAGTATGGGAGGTCGGATCGCGCTCGAACTGTGCGGCCGCTATCCGGACCTGGCCGCGGGGTTGGTCATGATTGATACAATTGTCATGCCGTCTCCGATCTTGCGCAAATCTCGGCAGGTTAAAGCGCTCCTGGACGGCGTGGGCGGATCCGACTATCTGGCGGTCTTAAAGGCGAACGCGTGGGAGCTGGGCTGCGATTTCGATGATGCCGCTCGACGAAAGGCGATCTATGAGACCTATGTGCTTCCGCCGTGCTCAAAAATAGCACAGCATGTGGCCTATTCGGTGATACGGAACGCCATTTTGGACTATGACCCGATGCCGGCCGCAAAAGCCTGCCGGGTTCCCATGGCCTATATTGCCGCTGATGTTCCGCTGGTGAATATGGCGCGCGGCCTCGATCGGCTGAAGGAGATCTGTCCACAGCTGGTCACAGCGAAGACGATGCTCGCTGGACATTTCAACACGATCGAGGTTGCAGATCAGGTCAATGCCATGCTCGATCGCTTCTTGGATGTCGGTCTCCGCAGACGCAGAGGTTGAGTTAGAGGCCTTAAGGTCAATCTGGAAAAGCTGGTGCGGCGAGGAAGCCGCGACCGTGTGCCTTCAATCTCACCTAGCTGGGTGAGATCGGATTTGACAGCATTTGCGTGTGTCTGCACGAGAAGTATAGCGCCGGTGCGGTTCCGCAGGGAGCGCGAAGGGGTCCCTATGGCCTGGCCCTGTGCGCGGTACCGCTGGCGTCAGTAGGAGGCGGTGACAAACGCTCGTATAGTTCTTCAAACTTTTCGATATCGGAGCATTACCTCCGTACAATTGAGCCATCGTTCTCAATTGACCTAATCTCGTCCCTATCGAACTAGCACGGCTTGCATCGGTCCTTAGTGCCGCCTTCCTTAAGGGCCGGATCCCGCCAAAAACGTTATTCGCGATACGCATGATAGCGGTCACGCCATTCAGCCGCAGAACATATCCGGAGAGAAGATGAGAAGCGGAGTGTTCTTGAGAGATCTGGCGGGATGACCATGAATGGCACTTGATGGGCAAGATGAGGGGGCTGCGATTATGAAGTTCTATTGCAGGACAAGCGGTTCGCCGCCCTCCATTGAGTCCCGCCCATCTCAAGGGCCAGCCGACTTGCAAGACGTGTCCACGCAGCCCGTCCAATGCGACCCTGACTGCCACCTTCCTTGTCGCGCGAAGGGTCTGGTTATGCCCGAACTGGCTGTCATGCGCGATTATCGAGACTTACCTGAACGTTCGGCTCATCTGAGATCCGCTTTCGTCTGCTGCCGTGTTTCCGCTTAGCCAGCGGTGCGCGCCAAGCAGCGGTGAGGCTGATTGAGCTTAGATGGTTAAAACGTACTATCTAGCTCGGACTTTGCATGACGCTGATGGCTGGACGGAGAACATCCAGCCCTGGTCCATCCGCGCCAGCCCTCCACGGCGAATCCGCTATCAATTAATTGTTCCGTGGTTCCGAAGTTAACGTCGTGGTGTGAAGTTGGGGCGCATTGGTCGGTATGTGCGGAGTTATTGGCATCCTAGGTCGTGGTCCGGTCATCGGACATTTGGTCGATTCACTCCAGCGACTAGAATATCGCGGATATGATTCAGCGGGCGTTGCGACGCTCGAGGGCGGTCATCTCGAGCGCAGGCGCGTCGAGGGCAAGCTGAAAAATCTTGCGGAGAAGTTGCACTGCGATCCGCTGTCGGGTCACGCTGGTATTGGCCACACGCGCTGGGCCACCCATGGCAAGCCCACCGAGCGCAACGCACATCCACATATGGCGGACAACGTTGCAGTCGTTCATAATGGAATCATCGAGAATTTCCGTGTGCTACGCGCCGAACTCGAACAGAATGGCGCGGACTTCGCCTCCGAGACCGATACCGAGGTGGTGGCACATCTCGTCGAATCCTATTTGAAGAATGGCTACTCGCCGCAGGACGCGGTGAAGGCGTCGTTGCCGCGGCTGCGCGGTTCCTTCGCGCTGGCGTTTCTGTTCAAAGGCCACGAGGACCTCATGATCGGCGCGCGCAAGGGATCGCCGCTTGCGATTGGGTATGGTGATGGCGAAATGTATCTAGGATCGGATGCTATTGCGCTTGCGCCCTTCACCGACAGCATCATCTACCTTGAAGACGGCGACTGGGCCGTGCTTACCCGCGCGAACGGCGTCATCTATGACTCGAGCGGCAGCGTCGTCCACCGCGAAACGTCAAGCCATGGCACGTTGTCGCTCCTGGTCAACAAGGCGAATTATCGTCACTTCATGGCGAAGGAAATACACGAACAGCCGGAAGTAGTCCGGCAGACCCTGGCGCACTATGTCGATATGGCCGGCGAGCGCATAGAACTGCCTTTCAAATTGCCGTTCGACTTTAACGCCGTACAGCGCATTTGGATCACGGCTTGTGGTACGGCGAGCTATGCCGGCCAGGTTGCCAAATACTGGTTCGAGCGACTGGCGCGCGTGCCGGTCGAGATCGATGTGGCCTCCGAGTTCCGCTATCGCGAGGCGCCTTTGCGCAAGGGGGATCTCGCGATCTTCATCTCGCAGTCTGGGGAGACCGCCGACACGCTGGCCGCGTTGCGCTACGCCAAGGCGCAGGGTTTGCACACGATCTCTGTGGTCAACGTGCCGACGTCAACGATCGCACGCGAGAGCGAAGTCGTGCTGCCGACCTTGGCGGGGCCGGAGATCGGCGTTGCGTCGACCAAAGCCTTTACCTGCCAACTGATGGTGATCGCGGCGCTTGTGGTCGCAGCAGGCAGAGAGCGAGGCGAATTGTCCGAAATCGATGAAATCAAGCTTGTCCACGAGCTGATCGAAGTGCCGCCGCTGATTGCGGCAACACTGGCCATCGAGCCGCAGATCGAGAAGCTTGCGCATGATATCGCCAGATCGCGCGATGTGGTCTATCTCGGCCGCGGTACGTCGTCTCCCCTAGCGATGGAGGGCGCGCTCAAGCTGAAGGAAATCTCCTATATTCATGCAGAGGGCTATGCCGCCGGCGAGCTCAAGCATGGTCCGATTGCGCTGATCGACGAGACCGTGCCGGTGGTGGTGATCGCGCCTTACGATCGGCTCTTCGAAAAAACCGTCTCGAACATGCAAGAAGTCGCGGCTCGAGGTGGTAACGTCATCCTGATAACTGATGCGAAGGGAGCCTCGGAAGCTGCAATGGACTCCATTGTAACCATTGTGCTGCCGGACATGGCCGCAACCTTTACGCCCATGGTCTATGTTATTCCGCTGCAGCTTTTGGCCTACCACACTGCCATCCTGATGGGCGCGGACGTTGATCAGCCACGCAATCTCGCGAAATCGGTAACAGTCGAATAAGCCGATAGTCGCCGGAAGTGCTCCTTGCGGCTTGTGCATGTTCAATTGTTCGTTCGGGCGCGCATGCCGGCAAAGCGGCGCTCAGATCAGATGTAGAGTAGGGCGGACGGCTCGTTGGTTCAGATGCCGGGGCCGCCGCGGTGCTTCTCCAGTGCGGTATCAAGGCACTTGATCAACATATGTGCGGCGAAGGGCTTCGCCAGGAACCCGATGGCTCCGGCACCCTCCGCAGCAGCACGAACGCGGTCATTGGGAAATGCCGTGATGAGAATGAAAGGCGCGTCGTAGTCCCGAGCCCGCATTTCTGCGACTAGATCCAAGCCGCTCATCACCGACATCTGCACATCCGTAATTACACAGGACGTTTCGTCCAGCTGAGGCGACTCCAGGAACTCCTTGGCCGACGCAAATGTATGGACGATGTAGCCGCGCGACTTGAGCAGGTTCTCTATCGCAGCACGGACTGAGGCGTCATCGTCGACAACGGAAATCAAAGGCGTTGACAAGACCAGCCCTCCTGACGCTGGAAAGCGCTTGCCGACGGCATCAGCACCCTGGACGATAAAGTGGGCATGAGGGGCGAGCTTGTAAAATCATACTTAGGTTTGTTCGCCGCGGTTGGCATGAAGTCCGAGCTTCTCAGCCATTCTGATCAAATCGGCGAGCGACCGCGCACGCATCTTTTTCATCACGTGTCCCCGATAGATCTTCACGGTAATCTCGGCGAGCCCGAGCTCAGCGGCTATTTGCTTGTTCATTAGGCCAGTAGCTACCAGTTTCAATACCGCTTGCTCGCGTGGGCTTAAGGTATCGAACAGAGAACGCAGGTTCGCGACCGTCTGCTCAGCCTCCCGTCTCTTGCGATCCCGTTCGGTCGCCGCCACCACCGCATCAAGAAGTTCCTGCTCGCGAAACGGCTTGGTGAGAAAATCGACCGCTCCCCCCTTCATGGCCCTGACGCTCATGGGAATGTCGCCATGACCGGTGATGAAAATAATCGGAATATGAATGTTCGACTTTGCCAGCTCAGCCTGGAACTCAAGCCCGCTCTGTCCCGGTAGACGGATGTCAAGAACCAGACAGCTGACAACATCCGGTACGTTGCTCTGCAGCATTTCGTGCGCTGATCCGAAAGTCACCACGTCCAGACCCACCGATTGAAAAAGGTTTGCGAGCGACCGACGCATCGAGGCGTCATCCTCTACAACGAACACGATCGCACTTGTCGGCCCCGCAGCCTTCCTGCTCTCTTGCGGCGAGTCAAAGCGCCCAATCACGATACAACCTCCTCATGCAATGGCAGAACAAATTGAAAGGTCGCGCCCGGCTCCTGCTTGCGGACGATTGACAGGCGCCCTCCATGAGCTTCGACAATGGAACGGCAGATCGAGAGACCCATTCCAAGGCCGCTCGATTTGGTGGTGAAGAATGGATCCAAGATGCGGTCGGTGTCATCCTCGGCGATCCCGACGCCGCAATCAGTCACCGAGAGCTGCACTCGCCCCATATCATCCTGGGATGACTGAATCACGAGTTCGCGCGTTCGGTCGTCAACCGCTTGCATGGCTTCGATCCCGTTCATCACCAGATTGATGATCACCTGCTGCAGTTGAACCCGGTCGGCCAGAATCGCGGGAAGCGCCGGCGCCAACTCGGTCCGCAAGGTGACTTGGTGATTGACCAACTCGCGCGTCACCAGTGCGATGGCGTCCTTAACGACGTCGTTGATATCGATCGTGACCATCTCGATCTCACCTTTTTTCGCAAGTGCGCGGATGCGGCGGATCACTTCGCTTGCTCGGATCGCATCTTCGATGATCCATTCCACCGAGCTGCGCGCAGCAGGTAGGTCAGGCGTCTCGCGACCCATCCAACCGAGGCACGCGTCGGCGTTGCTGATGATGGCTGCGAGCGGTTGATTTACTTCGTGGGCGATGGAGGCTGTCAGCTCCCCAAGCGTCGTCACGCGCGTCACATGCGCTAGCTCCGCCTGGGCCTTCCGCAGCTCTTGTTCGGCCTGATCTGCCCGAATCATCGCGGTGATGTCGGTGCTGACGCCCCTGTAGCCATGAAAGTTACCACTTACGTCAAAAAAGGGCTTGCCGCTGGTCCGGACGTAGGTCGGAGAGCCGAGCCGGTTGACGGTGCGATAGATCAGATCTCGAAATGGGAGATGTGCGTCTAGCGTCGCCTGATGTTGTCGCCACTTCTCGGGTTCTTCTTCGACGTCGCGCGCAATTTCCCGGCGGGGCAGGCCGATGACCCCTTTAGCTACGACGCCCGCGGCGCTGGCGTGCTCCAAAAATTGGGTAAGCAGGTGGTCTGGTCCGGTTTCCCATAGCCAGTCGGACGCCGTTTCGGCGTAGTCGCGAAAGCGTTGCTCGCTTTCGCGCAGCGCAGCAAGAGTGTTTTCTAGCCGTTCCCTGGCTGCGTGTTGCTCGGTGACGTCCATATGCGTTCCGATGAGCTCGACGGTCGAACCATCGCTTCCCAACACGGCGTGCGCGACTGCGTGTATGTGCCTTATCGCTCCATCGGGAAGGAGGATTCGGAAGTCATATTCGAAGTTCCCTGTCTTCTGTTCGATAGCCTGACGCTGCACTTCCTGTTGCAGCGCCAAGTCGTCTGGATGGATACGCGACCGGATGGCCTCAAGCGATACAGGCTCTTCGGGATCGAAGCCAAACAGACGGCTGACTTCGGCGGAGCGATACGCAAAACAGCGACGGTGGCAGTCCCAGGACCAGGTGCCCGTGTGACTGAGCCGCTGCGCATCGGCCAGATAGGCTTCACTCCGGCGCAGCTGCTGTTCCACCTGCTTTGTTGCCGTGATGTCCGTCGCCGCCCCGACAAACTCTATATCGCCAGAGGCGGTTCTCGTGGCCCGTGCCAGCGCGTGAATGTGCTTTACCGACCCGTCGGGCATCAGCAGTCGGTATTCGTGCTCGAAATCCTGACCTCGAAACGCTCGATCCTCGACTCGATACGCTCGATCCATAGTCTCTTGGACCGAGGCCCTGTCTTCTGGGTGGACGCGATCCAGGACGAGTTGCGATGCTGGTTTCATCTCCGGATCGTACTGGAAAATCCGAAAAAACTCCTTGGACCAAAAAATCTCGCCGGTGGCGACGTTCCAGCCGAAGCTGCCGGTGTGGCTCAATTCCTGCGCCTGGGCCAGATGGGCTTCGCTCCGCCGCAGAGCAAGTACCGTCCGCTTCCGCTCAGTGATATCTTCGCAAGCGATGAGGACGATGGGTTTGTCGTCGGCCCACAGCATGGCTTTGGCGTTTTCGCGTACCCACAGAACCGAGCCGTCCTTCCTGACCTTCTCGATATCCCAGGTGTGCGATTGGCCGATATTTGTAAGGCACGCTTCGATGCATTTGCGGACGACCTCGCGATCTTCGTCCCGAAAGATCTTCAGCACGGATAGGCCGACTATTTCCTCGGGCGCATAGCCGAGTTGTGTCGCACCGAAGGTGTTGACGTTGAGGACTGTTCCGACGTCATCGACCATGAAGTACATGACCGGATTATGCTCAAAGATCGCGCGCCAGCGTTTCTCGCGGTCGCGCAAATCGGCCTCGCTGTGCCGTAGCTTGGCTGCGATCTCACGCGCAGTCTCCCTTTCGTGGCGGACGTTTCGGATCAGGTGCGTTGCGACAATTGATGCGGTAAGGAAAGCGACAAGCACCAGAAGGTCTTGGGGGTCATCGATCCGGAGACTGAATGTTGGTGGCGTAAACAAGTAGGCCAAAGCCGCGACGGAGACGATGGAAAGCGCGGAGGATGCGATGAAGCTGCCCATTAGCGAAAACAGCAATATCACCACCAGATAGGCAAACGCTGTCGCTGCGAAGTGGCTGTGAACGTATGCGGAAGTTAGCGTCACCGCCGCCAGCGCAATGCTGCCGAAAATAAGCTGCGTTACTGAATGTCTGAACTTGGTGAGCTGGTTATAATACATGCTTGTAGCCATCCGCCCTTCTCTGGCGGAAGAGATTAACATGTTGGGCAAAAATGCGGCAGTTCCTTTCGCCCCGAACAGCACTTGTGGGCGGTGCCGAGAACGGTCGGCGGTCACTGAACTCAGCATGAGCCGAAGGAAGGCGCATTACAAACGTTCGTATAGTTCTTTTAAACCTTTCAATATCAAATGCTCACAATGGTGCCTGAGCGCGCGTCTCAAGCTTTTGGCCCGCATCTCCACCCCGCCCCGATCGATTGCTGCAACGGATCGTCATGCACTGGCCTGCTGTAAACGCGGTTACACGGCGCCAACGGTATTGCGCAGATTGATGCTTCTGTCACAGAGCCGACAGGACTTGATTAGCTGGTTGCCGACTGAGCTTTGATTGCTTCCGAGCGTGGCGACGTTCCGACCACAATCCGAGACAACCATCCGAGGTCGCGCACAAGGAAGCGAACGGTCATCGCGATGACAACGATTGACACCCCGAGCATGCCGGCAACGGAGATTCTGGTCGAGAGATCCCATAGTTCTCCGAACTGAACCAGATCCATGAGACGAAAAACGGTGCCCTGGAGCAGGTAAAGAAGCAGCGTGCTCTGGCCCAGTTCCACCGCGACAAAACGAGCCATTCGAGTTGAGGAACTGAATTTCCAGAGCTGAACGATTATTTCAAACGCGATCCAAGAGGCCGCTGCGGAGCCAACGAACATCAGCAACACTTGCTCAGCCGAGGCAGTGTCGTGAATCAGCGCGAGATTGTTGTAGACGTAGGTGTCTTTGCCCCAAGCAAGAAAGCACGCGCAAGCAATTGCAGCGAGGAAGAACATCAGAAGAGATCTGTTGCGCGGAAGGAAGTGCGTCCGATATTCGGTCGACTGGGAGAGCAAGAATCCCAGGCAGAAGAACGGGTAAGTGTACCTTATCGAGGGCGCTATCGAAAAGGTGACAGGCAAGACCGCGACCGCAAATGCAGATATGCATACGATCCACATCGATAGGCGACGGAAAATCGTTAGAAGAACCTTTACGACAAGGAAAGAAGCAAATGTCGCCCATATAAACCAGTATGAGCCGACTAAATCGTTCAAGAAGGCTCCGCCAACTATACTGCTCGAGGGCGAAAAGACCGCCACTTTGGCCGCCTCCAAAAGGGCGAACCAAAACAGCGTCGGCAGCAACAATTGTATTGCGCGCTCATTGACGCTACGGGCGAATGATTTTCGCAGGAGGGCTCTCGAAGACAGATATCCGCTTATCGCCATAAAGAGAGGCATATGAAACATGTAGATCGACTTGAAATAGGGCGAATCCCAATAGCCATTGTCTCGGTAGATGACGTATTGCAGCAGATGTCCAATGATCACCAAGATAATGAGTATGCCTTTGGCAAAATCAAAGCTTAGATCTCGCTTGTCTGCTCCGGCCGAGTGTGAGCCGTGGCCGGTCGATAGAGTTGCGTGATAAAGCATAAAACCTCTGGCTTCGTTGTGCCGCAGCACTGTTGCGGACTATCCGTTTCTGAAAGATAGTTGTGCGGTCTCTAGGCAGACGACTTCGCATCAAGATGTTTACTTAGACGGGGTAGAGGTGTCCACGGCATGCGGTCGCGGGGATTCGCGCCACGATCGGGCCGACCTGATATCGAGAGAAAATGGCGAAATTTCACGATGAAAAGAGCGTCAATGCCCCGATCCGGAAGATCGCGAAAGGGTGCAGGGACCTGCGGGTCGCCGTCGCCTTCTGGGGAGCCGACGGAGCCAAAACGCTGTCGCTGAAAGGCGCCAGGAACGGTCGCATCATCTGCAATCTCGAATCTGGCGCCTGCAACCCCAAGGAAATCCGGAAGCTTCGCCGGGCGTCCAAAAAATTCAAGATGAAGAGCCACCCGCGACTGCACGCGAAGATCTATTGGTCGCCACAAGCGGCGGTGATCGGTTCGTCGAACGTTTCCGCCAACGGTCTGGTCGTCGGGGCCGCCGAGGCGAAGGGATGGCGCGAGGCGAACCTTTGGGTCGATCAGGCGGATCTGCTTCGCGACGTCGGAAAGCGGTTCAACGATCTTTGGAAGGAAGCGAAGCCGATCACCGACCAGGGCCTCAAGGATGCCGAGATAAAGTGGAAGGAGCGGGCGAAGGAAACGAAGATCCTTTCGATCGAGAACAAGACGCTGCTGAAGGCGTTCGTCGAGGATCCTGCGGCCTTCCGCGACCAGAAGATATTCCTCGCGATGTATGGCGAGGATGTCAGCGAAGAAGCGGCTGCGGCCGAAAGAAAATGGAAGTCGCTCAAGTCGACGGAGCGTTTCGTCGATGGGCTGGTCGTGAGGTCGAGCGGAATGGCCGCCTACGAGAACTGGCGCAAGATGCCTGCGGGGGCCTGGCTCATCGACTGCTCGTACATGGATCAGAAGAGGCCGAGGTACGAAGGCATCTTCCGCGTGTGGGAGCGTGGCGTCGTGAAGCTGTCCGAAAGCAACGTGCAGTTCGCCTACCGGACACGTTCCGTGCTCGTCGGCTCCAGATCTTTCAGGCTGTCGAATGACGAGAAGCGAGCCATCGAGAAGCACGGAAAGCGTCTCTTTAGGGCGACACGCCGGCGGCCTGGTCTGTTGCTCGAGCTGGAAGCAGTCGCAAGGATCTGCGGACTCTCCCGCAATGCGGCTTCTCGGCGCCGCTGATCGGCGGAGCCAGGCTGCCGCCGCGGACTAGCGATGGCCTTCCTTTGCAGAAATTCCCATGACCTCGACGGTGCCGGTCTTCCAGCCAGGTTGGTCCTCAAGCACGACGGAAACCGTGACTCCCAACCGCGTCAGCAGTCGATATAGCCTTTCGATGCTGTAGGTTTCGGTGCGGCCATTGCACAGCTCCGAGACCTTGGGCTGAGGAAGGTCCATCAGTTTGCCGGCCTCGGCCTGGGTCAATCTTCGCTTTTCGATGACATCGGAGATCTTGGAGACGAGTTTGGACTTGAGCAAACGCTCTTCCGGATTCGGCAGGCCGAGGTCGGCGAAGACATTGTTCGAGCCGATCTCTCCGGCCGGCGTTCGGCGATCGCGGCTTCGGGTCACGTGTTTTGCCCTCGATGCGGTCCCACGTTTCCGGCCAGCAAAATTCGAGATCCCCGCCTTTTCATCGGAATACCAGGTTCGCTGCGGCGCCCGTCGGGACGGCCGATCGTCGAACAGTCCGCAGAATATTCCAGTTCTGGGATATTTCCAAGCCTGCTAGCGTGTCATTGCCGGTCGGTCGAACCCAGACAATGGTCGATTGTACTTGTCGGTCGTCACACGCTATGCCTTTCGGAAGTCGAGCGGGCATCGGACTGACGGTGTATGGGGCGGCGCAAAAGCGGATCAAACTCAGGAACTGGCCTTCTGATCGTGTTGGGCGTGCTGATCGCGGCCCTGACGGCGGTATACCAATTCGTCGTTGAGCATCTGGCCGCAGTCGGGACGATCTGCTTAGTTCTCGCGCTCGCTTTCCTTCTCGTCAGGTTCGGAACGCGCAAACAATCTCCGGTTCCTGTCGCGGGATCTATCGACCGCGCGCCGGTGATCGGCGCCGGGCCGAGGGCATCTTCCGCGAAATCCGGCGGGAAAAGTCCCCCCAAACGGCCAGGCACGGCCAAGTGGGTACGACCAGGCGAGGCCGTCACGATTCAAAGCATCGACGTATCCTCGGGCCTATTCTACTTCGGACCGTCCCTATGGTTCGAAGGACGGGAAATCGACGCCTACGCCGTAAATCCGCAGCTCCCCGCGAAATCGTCCCGTCCGGACGTTGCGGGGGCTTCGATGCCGTACTGGCCGTCCTACGCCGACGTGCCTCCTGCGGCCAGGTGCGCGTTTCTCGATTGGATGTCCACCGGACGTCGGTCGACCTCGTACGGCATCGGGCACGTCTTTCTTTTCTTCTACGGGTTGGAGCACCGGTTGTTCGTCGAGCGCGATCTCGCGAGCGCGCCCGAGCTCATCGCCGAAGTCGAGCGGCTGGCGGCCGTGCGTACGGACAGCGATTCCTTTCAGGGATACGCGAAACGTTTCCTCGACGTGGCGAGGTGCGCGGCCGGCATTCCGTTGCCCGTCCCGGAAATTTCTCCGGAGCGTTCGTATTCGACGGAGATAGACCTCGGCGTGCGTATCCATGTCGGGCAGCGCCTTTCGCAGTCGCGGGTTCTCCTGTCGGAAGATGCTCTCATCTGGGTTTTGGCCCTGCAGGACGTGTACCTGCGCACGGCCGCCGTTCGGTGCTTCGACGAATTCGTCGCCTTGTGGCACCTGCGCTTTCGGGCGAGGTTTGCCGAGGGGTTCATCGTCGATACGTCCGGCAACATCGACGTCCAATACCAAGCGGCAAGCGGCGCTTTCAGCGTGCACGTGGACGGGCCGCACAGAGACTATCCGGACGTCGCGAAGGCGACGAAATCTCCCGAACGATTGAGGCAGCTCGTGCAGGATTGTACCGACGAACTCGATAGCTTCAGCCGATTGCTGGGAAAACGGCCGGACGCGAGAAATTCGGTGCAGGCCGCGCTCATGCTTCCGCGCGATCTCTTGTCGGAGGCGGGTTTCGAGGCATTGAACCAGTTCAAGGCCCGCCTGTCGCAGGTGATGGGCGGCCAGGGTCGCGCCAGCACCAAGATGCGGACGGTCCTTCAGGCGGCGAATTTCGAGGTTCAGGAACAGGGCAAGGTATCGCCGGGGCTCGCCGACCAATTGAGCCAGGTGCTTGACCTCGTCGATGTCGCCATCGAGCCGGATCGCCGGTTTGGGAGCGCCGTCCCGCAGTTGGACGATCAGGTCTTCCTGTTCAGCGTTCCCGGCGGCGGGCATGTCGATCCCGAGCGTCCGGCTTATCGGACGATGAAAGCTCAGGTCGAAGTCGCCGTACTCGCTGCAGCAGCGGACGGCCAAACGTCCGGAGACGAGATGTCGCGCGTGATCGCCGGCATCCGGGACGGAAAAGAAGACCTCAGCGCGATCGAGCGGGCCCGTCTTATTGCCTTCGCCGTGACGACCTTCAACAGCCCGCCGAAGCTGTCGAGGGTGATGAAACGATTGGCGGAGCGAAGCGACGCCGAACGCGAGGCGATTGCCAACGCCGCGCTTGCCGTCGTAGGGGGCAGCGGCAGCGTCGACCCGGACGAGGTCAGATTCCTCGAGCGGCTCCACAAGGCTTTGGGCCTACCCAAGGAGCGCGTCTATTCCGAGCTGCACCGAGCGGCACCGCGAAACGATGAACCAGTGGCGATCTCGGAAGAAAGGCGCGAAGCCGGAATATCGATTCCCAAGGAGGCGCCTCCGAAGCCCGATTTCACGCCAGGCGTGAAGATCGACGCCGTGCGTCTCGCCCGAACTCAGCGCGAAACTGCGGTGGTTTCCGAGCTGCTCGCGAACATCTTCGAGGAAGAGCCGGCGCCTTCCACGGTCGAGACGCCGGTCGCCTCTGCGGCGAACGGTGCATCCTTCGAAGGCCTGGACGGGCCGCATACCGAGCTGCTGGAGCTGATCGAACTGAAGGGATCCATACCGAAGGTCGAATTCGAGGAGCGGGCTCGCGCGATGAAGCTCCTCCCCGAGGGTGCTCTGGAGCGGATAAACGACTGGTCCTTCGACCGCTTCGACGAACCTCTTTTGGAAGAGGGAGACGAAATCGTCATGGCGCCGCAACTGCGACCGCGATTGGCTGAGCTGAGAGAGACGACGACATGAGCAAGGCTCCGAAGGCGATAAAGCCGAAGGAACGGGATACCATCATCCAGGCGCTCAGCGCGGGCGTCGTTCCGCGAATAGGTCTTCCGCATATCCAGGTCGGCAGAGCCGCGGAGATCGGAGCCCTGCTGCGCGACATCGACCGCATCGCCGACGGCGGAGCCGCCGTCAGGTTCGTGATCGGCGACTACGGCGCCGGCAAGACTTTTTTCGCGAACCTCATCAGATTGATCGCGCTGGAGCGGAAGTGCGTCACCGTCCATGCGGATCTCGCACCGGACCGGCGCATCCATGCCGGCGGTGGCCAGGCCAGGGCACTGTATTCCGAAGCGGTCCGCAACATGGCTACGCGGACGAAGCCGGAAGGCGGCGCGTTGGCGGCCGTCGTGGAACGGTTGGTGACGGACGCCGTGAAGGAAGCGGGAGAACGGCAGATCGCGGTCGAAAAGGTCATCGACGAAAAATTGGCGCCGATACAGGAATTCGTCGGCGGCTACGATTTCGCCACCGTCCTGAAGGCATATTGGCGCGGCAGCGAGACGTCGAACGAGGACCTCAAGACGGCGGCGCTGCGGTGGCTGCGCGGGGAATTCTCGACCAAGACGGAAGCCAACAAGTCGCTCGGCGTCAGGACGATCATCGACGACGACAGCGTGTACGATTCCTTGAAATCCCTCGCATGCCTGACGAAGGTGGCGGGCTATGCCGGGCTTCTCGTCATGTTCGACGAGATGGTGAACATCTACAAGCTGCAGAGCGCCCAGGCGCGGAAGCTGAATTTTGAGCAGATCCTCCGCATAGTCAACGACGCGCTGCAGGGCAACACGACCAACATCGGCTTTATGATGTGCGGCACGCCGCAGTTCCTGATGGACACTAGACGAGGGCTGTACAGCTACGAAGCGTTGCAGTCGCGGCTCGCGGAGAACCAGTTCGCGACGGGAGGCCTGGTCGATCTTTCGGGACCGGTCATCAATCTTCAGAGTCTGACGCCTGAGGATCTTCTCGTCCTGCTGTCGAACATCAGAAACGTCTTCGCGGCCGGCGATCCTTCCAAATATCTGGTCCCGGACGAGGCGTTGCCCGCGTTCATGCATCACTGCGACGGCCGGATCGGCGAAGCCTATTTCCGCACGCCACGGACGACGGTCAAGGCGTTCGTCCAGTTGCTGTCCGTTCTGGAACAGAATCCGGGCGCCAAATGGCAGGATCTGCTGGGGCAGGTGCAAGTCGCGGCCGACCTCCACGGTCAGGAGGAGATGGTCCCGGAGGGGGGCCCGCAAGCGGGAGATGACGATGAGCTCACCAGCCTCCGCATCGGGACTTGAATCCGCCTATCACAGGCTCCATCCGAAGATCCGCCGCTGGATTCGCGACCAGGGCTGGGATGAACTGCGTGAGATCCAGGCCCGCACCATCATGGAGGTGCTCGACGGCGACCGCGATATCCTTATCGCGGCGACGACCGCCGCCGGCAAGACAGAGGCGGCGTTTCTGCCGATCCTGACTTCGATCGCGGACCGGAAGGCTTCGGGCTTCTCGGTTCTCTACATCAGTCCGCTCAAGGCTCTCATCAACGATCAATTCCGGCGTCTGGAGGAGCTCTGCGAAAGCATGGAGATCCCGGTCGTCAAGTGGCACGGCGACGCGCCGCAAGCCGACAAGAAGAAAGCGATGAGCAAACCAGACGGGATCGCGCTCATCACGCCGGAGTCCATCGAAGCGATGTTCGTCCGTCGCCCTGCGGACGCCAAAAGGCTGCTCTCGGCCGCCGACTTCATCGTCGTCGACGAACTCCACTCGTTCCTGCAGGGGCCGAGGGGCCTTCACGTCGCGAGCCTGCTCCGGCGCATCGACGCGATGGCGGCGCGCCCCGCGCGTAGGGTGGGTCTTTCGGCGACCATCGGCGATTTGGGACAAGCGCGCGCCTGGCTGCGACCAGCCGATCCAGATCGCGTCGCAGAACTTCTGGCGAAGTCTGATGCGCCCGAGTTGAGGCTTCAGGTCAGAGGATACGTCGAGCCACCCGACCTGGACGATCCGGATCACGCCGAGGGCGGGACAGGGAGCGAACAAGATCTGCCCCGTCGGATCGCACTAGATTCGATCTCGGACCATCTTTTCGAGACGCTGCGAGGCGAAAACAATCTCGTCTTCGGCGGATCGAGGCGAACCGTCGAATCGACCGCCGACCGGTTACGACGACGCTCCGAAAAGCTGAACGTGCCGAACGAATTCTATCCCCACCATGGAAGTCTTTCGAAGGTATTGCGGGAGGAGCTGGAGGACCGCCTCAAGGACGGGAGGCTGCCTACGACGGCGGTCTGCACTTCGACCCTGGAGCTTGGCGTCGACATCGGCTCGGTGAAGTCGGTCGCCCAGATAGGGGCGCCGCGTTCGCTGGCGTCGCTAAGGCAACGGCTGGGCCGGACCGGCAGACGCCGCGGCACCCCGTCGGTCCTGCGCATCTACCTGAGAGAGCCCAACATCGACCAGAAGTCCGGAATTCTCGACCGTCTTCGGTCCAACACGATCAGGTCGGTCGCCGTCGTCAGACTGCTTCTTCAGGGATTCGTCGAAGAGGCCGGCACGTCGCCCGAGATCGCATCGACGTTGATCCATCAAATACTCTCTGTGATCGTTGAGCGGGGAGGAATCAGACCCAAACCGCTATACGATCTTCTGTCCGGGCCCGGGCCCTTCGCGTCCATCGCTCCCGCCGACTTCGCGAACCTGCTGCGCCATCTCGGATCCCGCGACGTGCGTTTCGTCGAGCAGGCCGAGGACGGCACGTTGATGCTCGGACAGGAGGGCGAAAAGACCGCGCAGTCGCGCAACTTCTTCGCGGTCTTCGAGTCCGGCGAAGAATGGCGACTGACGGTCGGCGGACGGACGCTAGGGACTCTGCCGATCACCTATCCCGTCCACAAGGATGGCCTGGTCGTCTTCGCCGGACGACGGTGGGTCGTACTGGACCTGGACGAACAGACGATGACGTTGGTGGTCGCGCCGCATCCGGGCGGTGTCGTGCCACGCTTCGAGCCTGCGGCTGGTGAGCCGGCGCACGACCGCCTGGTCGCGGAGATGCGATCGGTCTATCTCGCGAACGATGTCCCGCCTTACCTCGACGAGAAGGCTAGAGGCCTGCTGTCCGAAGGGCGCGAGATGTTCAGAAATCTGGATCTGGAACACCGATGGCTCGTCCCCGAGGATCGGGACATGCACGTTTTTCTCTGGCGAGGTTCTCAGGCGACGGCCGTCTTCAGTGCGGCCTTGGCGATGGCGGGCCTCAAGTCCGGCGTTCACGAACTCGGCGTGTCGGTGTCCAAGATAAAACAGGAAGAGCTCCGGCCGATCTTGGACAAGCTCGCGCAGATGCGGGAGATCGATCCAGAGGACGTTTCGGAATTCGTCGCCAATATCAAGGTCGGAAAATTCAGAGAGCAGGTCCCCGAAGGATTGGCGCGGTCGCTCTGGGCCAAGCAGAACCGCGCAAAGATAGCCGACATATCGGCGATGGCCGGCGGCAGGTAGCCGTCCGAGCTTCGGCCGCGAGGGGGAGGGACAATATGTACCGAACGAGCGGGAATCTTTTTCTCAGCGCCGGCGACCTCGTCGGGCACCTGAATTGCCGGTACCTGACCGCGCTCGACCTCAAGGTGGCGAACGGCGAACTGACCAAGCCGAAGATCTGGGACCCGGTGCTCGAAACGCTGGCGGAGCGCGGTGCCTTGCACGAGCGTGATTACGTCGATCATCTGACTTCGACCGGTACGGTCGCGACCTCGATCGACGGTGTGGGCGTCGACGCGACGGCGGTCGCTGCCACCCGCGAAGCTCTTGGCAGGGGCGACCCCATCATCGTGCAGGCGGCGCTGCAAAGCGGCGTGTGGAGCGGCAGGGCCGACGTCCTTCACCGCGTCGAGAAGCCTAGCCGGCTAGGCGCGTGGTCGTATCAGGTCACCGACACGAAGTTGTCCCGCGAAACGAAGGGCAACACGATCCTGCAGATATCGCTGTATTCCGATCTCCTTTCCGAGATGCAAGGTTGCGAAGCGGACTCGGCTTTCGTCGTCACTCCGGGAACGGATTTCACGCCTGAGGAACACCGGGTTGCAGACTACGCGGCCTATTACCGCCATGTCAGGGCCAGCCTCGAGAACGCCGTGTCGGGTCAGGACGCCGTCGCCGCCTATCCGGAGCCGATCGAGCATTGCGAAATCTGCCGTTGGCGCGTTCATTGCGACGAGAAGCGGAGGGCCGACGACCACATGTCGCTGGTCGCGGGCATCAGCAAGTCCCAGATCGGCGAATTGGAAAGACGAGGGGTCCGCACGACCACGGAGCTCGCGGCGGTGCCTCTGCCGCTGCAATGGAGACCCGATCGTGGGGCCGCCAAGAGCTTCGAAAAGATACGCGAGCAGGCGAGAATCCAGATCGAGGGGATCAAGGCCGGCAGAACCCTGTACGAGACGCTCGCTCCTGCGGCAGGGTTCGGATTGGCGCGTCTTCCGGAGCCGTCACCGGGCGATATCTTTTTCGACTTCGAGGGAGATCCGTTCGTCGGCGACGGCGGCCTCGAGTTCCTGTTTGGATACGTTTACGCCGATGCGGACGGGTCGGAGCGATACGTCGGAGACTGGGCCTCCGACAGGCAGGAGGAGCGGGCGGCCTTCGAGCGTTTCGTCGACTTCGTGACGCTGCGTCTGAAGCAATATCCGGACCTGCACATCTATCACTTCGCTCCGTACGAGCCGGCGGCGATGAAGCGCCTGATGGGTCGTTACGCGACGCGCGAAAACGAGGTCGACAATCTTCTTCGCGGGGAGATCTTCGTCGATCTCTTCTCGGTCGTACGTCATGCCATCAGAGCCAGCGTGGAAAGCTATTCGATCAAGAAGCTCGAGCCGCTCTACGGCTTTGTCCGTAACGTGCCGTTGGCCGACGTCGGAGCCGTGATGGCCCGGACGCAGGCGCGTCTCGAACTTGCGGATCCTTCAGGCATTCCCGAAGCCGACAAGATCGCCATCAAGGGCTACAATTGTGACGACTGCGTCTCCACAAAGGGTTTGCGGAACTGGTTGGAAATGGTTCGAACGGCCGTGGTCGCCGACGGGGCGACCATCGAAAGGCCGGCGGCCCCGACCGCCGAGATCAGTGCCGAGCTCGACGAGTGGCAGAAGAAGGTTGCCGCGCTCGTGGCGAGGCTTACCCTCGGCGTGCCGGACGACATATTACAGCGTAGCCCGCAACAGCAGGCCCGCTGGCTCCTCGCCTTCATGCTCGACTGGCACGGCCGGGAGAAGAAGGCCGTCTGGTGGGAATACTTTCGGCTTCGCGACCTGTCCGCCGAGGACCTGCTTCACGAACGCGATGGCCTGTCGGACATGACATTCCTGAAACAGGTCGGCGGCACGGCCAAGGTACCCGTTCATCGATACGCGTTCGCGCTCCAGGACACGGACATCCGCGACGGCGACGAACTCAGGAGCATCGGAGGCGACAAGTTCGGGCGCGTCGTGGAGATTTCGCTCGAAGAACGCACCATCGATATCAAGAAGCGAGGAGATACCGCCACGTTGCATCCCGAGGCCGTCTTCGCCCATAGCTACGTCGACACCCAGGTGCTTTCCGATTCCCTCATGCGGCTCGGCGAGTATGCCGCGGACCACGGCATGGAGGGCGTCGGCGAGCACAGAGCGGCGCGAGATCTGCTGATGGGCGTCGCACCCCGCCTGCGCGGACAAGCGCTCCAGATCGCGGGAGAGGAGACCCTCGCCGCGGCCATTCGAGCCGCGCTGAATCTCCAGGAAAGCGTCCTTCCGGTGCAGGGACCGCCCGGCGCGGGCAAGACCTACACGGGTGCTCGCATGATCTGCGCACTGGCGAAGGGCGGCAGGTCCGTCGGTGTCACCGCGAACAGTCACAAGGTGATCGGCAATCTTCTCGACGAGGTCGTCGTGGCGGCCCGCAGCGAGGGTATCTCGATCGGATGCATCCAGAAGGTATTCGACAGAGAGGACGACCAGCCGCCGCTAAGGTTCACGACCGACAATGCGGACTTCCTCGACGCCCTGCATTCGGACTGCAAGGTCGGCGGAGCGACGGCTTGGTTCTGGGCGAGAACCGATGCCGCGAGCAGCGTCGACGTTCTTTTCATCGACGAGGCCGCTCAGATGTCGCTTGCGAACGTCCTGGCTGTGTCACAGGCCGCCAAGAGCATCGTTCTGCTCGGAGATCCCCGGCAACTCGAGCAACCTATCCAGGGCAGTCATCCGGACGGCGTCGACGTCTCTTCCCTCGATCACATTCTCGGCGTCCACGCGACCGTACCGGTCGATCGCGGACTCTTTCTGCCGGAAACGTGGCGACTTCATCCTTCGATATGCCGCTTCAATTCGGAGATGTTCTACGAAAGCCGTCTATATCCTCGCCCGGGGCTGGATAACCAGTCGATTCGGTCCAGCGGTCGATTGCAAGGAACGGGTCTTCGCTACCTTTCCGTGGAGCACGAGGGCAATCAGAGCTCGTCGCGGGAAGAGGCCGACTGCGTTCGCGACCTCGTCATGGACATTATGGGGAGCGGGACGACCTGGATAAACCGCGAAGGCATCGAAGCGCCGGTAGGCTTGGGCGAGATATTGATTATCGCTCCCTACAACGCTCAGGTGTTCGAGTTGCAGGAGCGCCTTCCCGGCGCCCGGATTGGCACCGTGGACAAATTCCAGGGGCGAGAGGCCCCGATCGTGATCTATTCGATGACGACGTCAAGTCATGACGATGCGCCCCGCGGTATGGAGTTCCTGTACAGCGCCAATCGCTTGAATGTCGCGACCTCGCGCGCGAAGTGTATTTGCGTGATCGTCGCATCGCCACGACTATTCGAAGCGGAGTGTCGAACGCCGAGACAGATGCAACTGGCGAATGCGTTTTGTCGATATCTGGAATTGTCGATACGACTGAATTAACAACGAAGCGTGTCTTGCGTCGAATATGCGAAGGTCGTCGCGTATACGTATAACGGGACGCCCCATGGCCAAACCATCTGCTCTAAAGCTTGACCTCGTGCCTCGCACCTTGTGGGGCCACAATCTTCGCTCGTCGGAACACGGGCTTGGTCCACAGCGATGGAAAGCGCTTCGCCGCCGCTTATTGAACGAAGCTGGCGGTAAATGCTCCATCTGTGGATCCAGCGATAGGCTGCACGGTCATGAAGTGTGGAAGTATGAGGAGGGACTGAAGCGCGGCAAAGCAACGCTGGTTCGCGTCGAGATCATTTGCTGGTCTTGCCATGCCATTGCTCATTGGGGAAATACGGTTCGCCTGATCCTCAGTGGCGCGATAAGCCACGAGACTCTCATGGCGCTCCGCAAGCACTTCCGCCGGGTCAATCGCTGTCGGCAGGTGGATTTTGACCGTCGCACCAAACGCGCGCTGTCCATCCACCAGCGGCGTTCAGAGGTCGAGTGGGAAATCGATTGGGGACCGTATCAAGATGCGGTGGCTGAGGCGAAGGGCGCAAGAACTCGCTGGAGGGAGCGCGAGTCCACTTCTGAGCAGCCGCCAACGCGAAACGATTCTGACGCTGGACCAGGGCATCATTCACCCGCTCGTTGCCCAGCGTGCAATGCCGCGGACTCGTTAGACCTTATTGACGAAGATTCCGACGACATGAGCGAAGGTCAGGCTTCGGATTACCTAGCCGGAATGTTCGGCTCATCCATCTGTCGCGAGTGCGGCCATGTCGTTGATTGGGAAGTCTAGATGTCCGCTCCGCCTCCGACTCTTTGACGGACTTCGCGGCCTGCGCGACCGCAAGTCGGACATATCCCTCTCGACAACCTAGCGTTTTGGCGTCAATTTTGGCGAAAGAAACTCCGTCCTGCCCGAAGGAAATGCAATGAGATCGCTTCTCGTGATAGCTGCGCTAATTTCGAGTTTGGCCCCCGCTCAGGCTGACGATGCGCCCAGCCGCATCGACACCATCACCAAATCGGCGCGGGACATGATACCCGCGATGCCTTCATTGCCATCCGTCTCGATGCCATCGATGCCAGATTTGTCGCTGCCTGATTTTTCCGACACGACCGGCAAACTCATGACCGAGTTCAATACCTTCACGCAACGAGTTGGCGATGCACTGCCGATCCTCGAACAAATGGGTTACGAGGTCACGACTTTCAAAGTGACCTGGGGACTTCCGCCGAAGGCAAGGTTGCGGTTGAAATCGAATGGCAACGCGGACATCCAAAAAGTGAACGCCATCGCCGCAAAGGGCACGAGCGGGGGCGCTCTGATCTCTGCTCTCATTACGAGCGCCGCAACGGCGAAGCGCATCCAGAACACCATGAAGCTCGGCACAGCTTACCTCGATGTAGATTTCGCCGTTCCGCCTCGGGTCAATATGAAATTCGTAAGCCAAAAGGCGAATGAGAAAGGGGAATTGCCGCGCGATACGGACGATTTAGAGATCAGTTGCAAATAGAGTACCTACATCGCAGCTATGCCCGTTTGGAGGGGCCGTGTTCGACAATGTAACTGACGGCATTAAAAAGTGGCTGATTGGCGTCTTCGCCGCGGCAATCAAACACACTTCCCGGCCGGGGGATCGGGTGATTGCGATACGATGGCTCAGCCAGTCGCGCGATGTTGTTGCGAGCGACATCGGCGCGATCGACAAATTCAAACAACTGAACGCGCTCATCAACTCGCGCACGGCCATCGTAGCAGTTGCGAACAGTGTCTCGGAGGCAGTCTCGAGCTACCGCAAATCGAACCTGCCTTGGTCCATGAAGATCGCGCTGCCTGCAACCCTCGCCGCGATTCCGTTGGTTGGTGGTCATGCGGCCGGGATCGCAGCATTTGGCGGCGCTTTCGGCGTCCCGGTGCTTCTACTGATTTTTCTCGGAACCGCGGGCATCACCTCAATCATTGAAGCTGTCGTGACAAGCCCAGAGGCCCAAACTCACGTTGCGGAAATTATCGACGCGATTATTTCAGATGAACGGTTGCGTCGCACCAGCGCTGAAATGAAGGCTGCGATGAAAGAGCAGCCGATGGATCCCACCCGTTTCGCAATGCCGAAGGAGGAGATGGCGCTGCGGCAGCATTTGTTCGACATGGACCCGTTCAATTTTGAAAGACATAGCATGAGCTTTTTTCAAAGGGCGGGACTCGAAGCGTGGGCTACACGAAAATCGAACGATTTTGGCGTTGACGGTTTTGCCGTCCACCCTGACGGATTGATTATCGTGCAATGCAAGCGAAACTCGACGGAAAACAAAGTGGGCCGTCCAACCGTCCAACAATTCAAGGGCGTCGCTGAAGAACAAAGCGCTCACCGTGGTTTCATCATTACGACATCCAGTTTCACCGATGACGCCATCCACTCAGCGGCTCTGACAGACAGGATCGTGCTTATTGCGATGGATGATCTGGTGCGCTGGCACTTAGAACCACCGTCATTCGATTTCCACCCGCCCGTTGGGGACATTTCAGCTTAGTCGAGACTGGCACCAGTTGATATTGGACGGGCGACGGGCATCTTGCCGCGAGCCGACACAGCGAGGATAAATTGGAGCGCCATACCGAAAAGCATCCTTACAACTGTCTTGAGGCGATACCGGACAACGCCTCGACGATTATCGTTGGTACAGCGCCGCCGCAGCGTTTTTCCCGGCCCGATATGAGCCTACTCGCGGGTGATACCTGCTTTTACTACGGATCGAAGAGTAGCAGGATGTGGCGACTTCTCAGCAGGGTCACTGGCATTTCCTTGCTGGAAGAATCCGACAACGCGCAAAGACGAGCGAACTGGCATAATTTCCTTATGGTCAACGACCTCTGGATGTACGACGTATTGCAAGAATATAAACGAAAGAGCGGGAAAGAAGCGAGCGCACGGGACGCCGACATAGAAGAATTCGATCTCACAAACTTTCGGCTGGTGTTTGCGGCGAAGCGGCGCATAAACAAGATCGCCGTTACAAGCCAGCAAGCAGCAGATTGGACTTTTCAAAAATTGTCCGATTCCGCGACGCAGCTAGGCGCTCGATACAGAGCCGCAATCTCCCGCCGGAACGAAATCTGCAAGCGTCTGCGATCTGACGAGAAGCGGATCGCAGAAAAATGTAGGGGGCCGATCTTGTCCGAGTATATCGAGGGCCGGGAGATCGCGTTTTATATTTTACCAACACCGACCAGAATGTCTGGAGGCATGAAAGGGCTGAATGAAAAGGCGAAGGAGAAAATCTATGCGGATGTACTGATGGCGATTCGCGCTCCGGCTAAATGACCCCCGGTCGTTGCAATGCGAGCGCCATGGGGTACGCGAACATCATGACCAGTGACAGATTGTCGGTAATGACCATTGGTAATGG
Source organism: Bradyrhizobium sp. INPA03-11B (assembly GCF_040446015.1). Taxonomy (NCBI): domain Bacteria; kingdom Pseudomonadati; phylum Pseudomonadota; class Alphaproteobacteria; order Hyphomicrobiales; family Nitrobacteraceae; genus Bradyrhizobium; species Bradyrhizobium sp. INPA03-11B. The sequence continues at coordinate 5,040 of NZ_JASGSR010000003.1, read as the reverse complement.
GAAATGCGAGCTGGTGAGCCATAGGCTTCATTCTTTCGGTGTTGGAACAACCGAGACCTCTATCGTGCCGTCAGGATTGGTAGAGGCGACGAAGTCCGCCTTGAAATTGCCGATAGAGACGTTCGCGACGGCGAACTGGGTAATCTGGCCGTCCTTGTCGTGGTCGCGGTAATCGCGGAACTGGAACGGCGCGCGGGTGATTTTATTCTCATATTCGGTGGTCAAGACAACGCGGCTGGTGTGACGGGTCACGCCGTCGATGACCGCGCTGAATCCGGGCACGATATCGACATGGATCTCGTGCTTTCCGAGGTCTCTCGACAGAGTCTTCCGATTCGTATCGAGAACGCTGCAAGCTGTGGCGTTGATGGCTTCGTTGGTCAGGGTCTCCCCCGTCGAGACTAACAGGTCTGAGAGCTGCACATCGAGATACGGATCAAATGCGACGAACAGCCGGGCCTGAACAAGCTCGCACGATAAGACGTTCAGATCGGTGGGCTTGAACCAATTGAAGCCCTCGACCTCGTCCAGGGTTAGACAGCGGATGCCGTAATATTGGGCTTTGGTGCGCGCGGTCTTGTAGAAACCCTTGGAGGAAACGATAACGCCGGAGTGAATGCCGGTGTCGTTGCATTTCGTATGAAAGGCCTCGACCGCATCGACTCCGACGGGCCTTGACCTATCGCGGCATTCGAGAGCGACGACGAGTTCGTGATGGTCATGGGTTATCGTCAACACGACGTCATGCTCGCGCTGTTTCCCCGTCACCTTGTCCGTGAAGAACTTCGGCGACTCGATCTTGATACCTGTCCTTGCCGCACGCGCTGACTCGATGATGCGAATCAGGCGCTGCAGGTCCTTGCCATCGTTAGCCATGCCCTGTCCCTATGGAATCGGGTTGGAATGCTCGCGGAGTAGAGGCCTCTGTGTCGAGCCTAGTGGTCTGCCTGCACCCGGTCTTGCGCCGCCTTTAGCCATATCTCTTTATGCGAATTGAAAAACCTTGGCCGTCACATGCGCAAAACGATGCTGGCAACAGACAGCCAAGACACTGACGTATCGAACCGACAAGTCCGGCACGTGCGGGCACCCAGTGCAGAGACCACAGGAAGAGGGTGGCTGAATCTCTCTCTCAAGCTGGATCATCTGCTCGTCGGTCATTGAAATCACTGAATGAAATTCAGAGTGCGGACGCTGTCCGCGTACTCTCGAATCGTACCACGCAGACAGCGGTTCGACAGTAAGTGCTTGATAGGTTTAGTGGATTCTGCCGCTCACAAAATCCGCAACAATACCAGTTACTTAGCGATATAGCGGCGAAGTTGTTACGGAGGAGCTGCGTTGTACGTTGCGTGGGGAAATAACTCTAAATTCCACCGGTCCGCCAATAGGTTAGTTTTTGAGATTTGGCGGTCTAGACCGCGATTTGACACAGACCAAACCATGTCCCCCTATAACCCCTGTGTTCGCACCGATTCTCTTTTGCTGAGAGGTGCGTCGTGTCTCCCGAAAATGTCCCTGTCGATTCCCTGCACATCAAGCTCGCCTGGCTTGAGCTGACCGCTGACGGCACGTTCACCGTCGGCGTCGTCGCTGTGCTTATCGTGACGTGGATCGTTGCATCACTAGTTCTGAAAAGATGAGCTGGGGCGCCAGTCCTCACGCCTTCATCCACCTGTGCTTATAGCCAGTCACTTTCATGACGTGGAAGTTCACTGACCGACCCGCAAATGCGCTCTTTATCTGTTGCTTATGGTGCGCCTCTGTGAGCGAACCGAAGTAGATGTCGGTGACGATATCGCCTTGGTACGGCAATTGACCGGGATACTCGCCGAGCACGCGCCACTCACGCTCATAGGCCCAATTGTATTTCTTCTGACTGAGGATCTTGTGAGCTGCGGCGTACACGTCGCCCTGATCGTGCTTGGAGAGGCGAACGGGCTTCTCGGCATACGCCATCTTTGAGAGGCGGGCAGTCGGCGGCAGATTCTTCAATAGCTTCGGCGAGGAGTACGCCACGCACATGCCGCTACAGTTGCCAGCGTAGTGCGCCCACATAATCTCATTGTCGTAGGTCTCACTGAAACAGGCGATGCCGACCGCCTGCTTTGCATTGAGGATTTCACGGTACTTGCTTCGCCACGCGGGCTCCTTCTTCAACCGGATGCTCGGTTCGTAAAAGCCTTCCATCGGGTCGTTCATGCGCTTGTACATCGAGCAATGGATGTAGCGCATAATCGCGGCTTCCCGCTCATGCTCCATGTCGTTGGGTCGGTCGAGGCGGCAGTAACGAAATAGGCGCGGTGGGACGTCGGGTGTGCGGACTTCAGCCATCGGGAAACCCTCTAGTCAAGAAGCAAGTTGTTGCATATGCGTGCGGTCTGGTGTGCCTCGTTGCGCTTCGTTCCAAGGCGCTTGGTGCCCTGGCCGGACTCGAACCAGCAACCAGACCGTCATGAGCGGCGGGCCAACCTGACCTCGCGTAGGGCAGGGCTCTTCTACAGCAACTGGGCCAAAGGTACTTTTGGGCATGAAATGCACCAAAACGCGTTGTCATTAGCCGTAACCCTTTGAAATCACGCCAAATGCGACCGCCCTCCGAGCGCACCATAAACCCAGGCGGCGATACGCCGTCGGACGCCGAGGCAAATGCAGCTTGCCAATGCCTTTTGCAGATATCTCGAAATGGCGGACCGGTTGTGATGTTGGCGAACAAGCGCGGCGCTGGGTTCATGCCGGCGCAGAATGGGCGAAGAGGCCGAGCCAGTTGCCGTGGCTGGCGGCGGCGCGATCGCCCGCGAAGCTAATCGCGATGCGCAAAAATGCGGCATGGAACGCGCAATTGCCAGCGTCCAGCCGAGCCCAGCGGTGACACGATCTAGCGACCGACTGTCGCTTGCGGGACCACGCGACTGCGCCTGGTGGAATTGCCTTTCCTTGCGTGCAACATCGCATCAAGCGTCTTCCGGCGTCTGGAGCTCATCGGGGGTGATGCCATCGAAGAAGAAACGCACCACGTATCGATCAAAAGGTCCCAGAGATTTGATCCCCAGCACAGCGTTAGTTCCCAAAGACTTGAATCGCTCAAGTGTCCTGATGAGATCCATCTCAGGATCTTCAAAGTTGATGAGGCCGGCCGCATGGATCTTCTTCGATATCATGCGCGGCAGGCCGTATTCCTCCAGATGATAGACTGCACTGGGGAGGAACGCGCGGCTCATCCTGCCTACGAAGCCTGAGATATCGACAGATGGGTTCACAATGATCTTATGAAGCTCATTGGCGTCCCCGAGGAGGGCAGACAATTTGAAGGTAACGGTCCGCTCCAGTTTGAAGAAGTCTTCTATGCTTATCCCATTCTGTCTCAGTGACGAAATAATCTGGGACAAGTCATCACGCCAATTGTACGCAATCGCTTTGGTGACGTTCACCACGTTCGTCCACGTAGTATCCCAACCGCCGGGCTTAAGTTTGAGTACTTTGTACAGCATAGTGTCCCATTGGGCAGGATTTGACGAATTGAGATAGCCAAAGCCCTTCCACTCATCAGGTGCGTCCTTCATATCTTTCGCCAAGCTCAGCAGAAAATCTGCGTCGCTGTCCTGCAGAACATTTTCCTTCTTCAGGCGCGCAAAGTGTTCCTCGCCAATGAGGTCGGACATTTGAGTCTTGTACGCGACGATTCGCTCAATTTGAATGTCTGTCAGTTGGTCCGCATCGCCATCTTCGTCGAGCGTCCCGAGCATCTTGTCCGGAAACGAGATCTCGAGTTGGGCATCTTCGGATTTAGGAGGTGCATCCAACAGGAAGATATTGCCGACGAAGTACTTGAACATGCGGCCGCCGCGGCCAATGATATTCTTGTACGTAAAATCCTTGAGGTTCGTGCTGCCAACCTTGCTACGCCATACGATCACGTTCTGAGCGGAAGTGTTGACGCCCTCAATGATCGAGGACGTGGAAACGATGCTGTCAAAACCGTCCTCATATTCGAAAAGCTTGATCTGCAGCTGGCTGAGGCATCTGTGCATGCTGCCATTGTGCACCCCGACGGCCCGCTCAACCAGATCGGCCAAGAGCCAGTCGTTTTCGTAGTTGTCCCTCAGCCACTTGGCGAACGCAGTGGTGTATATCCGATCTACGCGCGGAAGATTCTCGATTACAAGGTCTGCAATCTTTCGGATTTCAGAGTAAGTGCCAGCGTACACGAGTGACTTTTGATCGCCGGGCGAAATCAGCTCGATTAGTTTCGCGCCCTTCTTGGCGGCGTCTCCTCCAAATTCCTTGTAAGGTTCTTGGATGTTCAAATACACCGTATTGAAATCGAGGAGTTCAACAAATTCCATGTCGCGCGTGAACGCATTGTCGTTAAGCTTCTTGATGTTCGGCGCTAGGTAGTACCGCTGGCTCGCCTTCTTCGAAAGTTTTAGAATCGCCTTTATAAGAGTGGAGGCCCGTTCAGGGTCGTGCTCTTGGCTCGCCTTGTAGAATTCATCTACGACGAGAAGGTCGATCATCTCCAGGGATGCGAGGTATCCGAAGGCGCGCTCCTGCGGAAAGATGAAGATGTTCTTAGGGCCGAGCCGTGTATCTGGAGCGGTTATAATCGTGTAATGTTCAGAGAACTTCTTGAATAGCCGCCTTCGTGTTTCGTCCATCAGCGCGATTGTTGGAACGATGATCACAACCGTGTCGGGGTGCTTCGCGGCGACGAACGCGTCAATGATAAAGCTTTTCCCGAAACTCGTTGGGGCGCTTACCGCGATGCTCTTTCCGTTCAGGAGCCTCGCTAGGACAGAGGATTGCTCTCGGTGCAGGGTTGCCAACCGGCGGCCAACGTCGACCTCGAACGCGCGATGCACGTATTTCTGATCCCACGATGCGCTCTCAAGCTGCAGGTAGGGAAAAAGGCCGGTCGCCCGGATCATATGGTTTACCAACTGAGGGTAGGGCGTCTTGGCCCGATCCAAGTCTGCCAGCAGCTGTATCAACAGATTTCTGGCAGCCAATTCGTTCTGGATCGATAGCAGCCCATTGATC